>JAFZGR010000034.1 GCA_017555325.1 Alphaproteobacteria bacterium
GAAGAAGATGCGGAAGAATCTGCATATACGGCGCAGATGGTTGAACGGCTTATGGGGACAAAACCGGAATATCGCTTCCAATTCATCCAAGAGCATGCTAAATTTGTCGAGAATTTAGACATTTAAGGGGTTTTAAGGAAATTTAAGGGGTTTTAAGGGATATCTAATTAATGGAAAGGCTCGGTCATTTACCATTTGTGTAAACTTTCCGAGCCTTTCCCTTATTATCTATCGCCTTAAAACCCCTTAAATCCTGCCATATTTTAAACATCCGCCATTTGCTGTTTGTGTAAATTTCCTGAGCCTTTCTCTTGTTATCTATCGCCTGAAAACCCCTTAAACCCTGCCATATTTTAAACACCCGTCATTTATCGTTTGTGTAAACTTTCCGAGCCTTTCTCTTATTATCTATCGTCTGAAAACCCCTTAAATCCTGCCATATTTTAAACATCCGCCATTTACCATTTGTGTAAACTTCCCGAGCCTTTCCCTTATTATCTATCGCCTGAATACCCCTTAAATCCTGTTATATTTTAAACACCCGCCATTTGCTGTTTGTGTAAACTTCCTGAGCCTTTCCCTTATTATCTATCGCCTTAAAACCCTTTAAATCCTGCCATATTTTAAACATCCGCCATTTGCTGTTTGTGTGAACTTTCTGAGCCTTTCTCTTATTATCTATCGCCTTAAAAACCCTTAAATCCCTGCCATATTTTAAACATCCGCCATTTGCTGTTTGTGTGAACTTTCTGAGTCTTTCTCTTATTATCTATCGTCTTAAAACCCCTTAAATCCTGCCATATTTTAAACCCTCGTTATTTACCGCTTGCTGTAAACTTCCTGAGTCTTTCTCTTATTATCTATCGCCTGAAAACCCCTTAAATCCTTGCCATATTTTAAACATCCGCCATTTACCGCTTGTTGTAAACTTCCCGAGCCTTTCCCTTATTCTCTATCGCCTTAAAACCCCTTAAATCCCTGCCATATTTTAAACATCCGCCATTTACCGCTTGCTGTAAACTTCCTGAGCCTTTCCCTTATTATCTAACGCCTGAAAACCCCTTAAATCCTTGCCATATTTTAAACATTCGTCATTTACCGTTTGTGTAAACTTCCCAAGCCTTTCCCTTGTTATCCCCAGCCATATATTTACCGCTAGTGTAACACTCATATCACTAATTTGTATTAAAATATAAAGGATTAAGATGTTTGTTTATATGTAATTATCAGCCAGTTATTCCCCCTTCTGCATTTGTTTTTATCATCCTAAACGCTTTTTAAAATCAGATTGTCTATATCACATAGGTAGTGTTATATAAAACCAAGCGACTAGAATAATCGCTTGGTTGAATGTGAAGTTGCATAATAAATTGTTTTTTTTATTTTTTGTTGGCGTAAGGATTTTCTCGCTTGCGCATATGTAAACGAATGGGAACTCCTTCTAATCCATATTGTTCCCGTAATCCATTTGTTAAGTATCTTAAATAGGATTCGGGCAAAGAATCCGGATTGCTGGAAAAGATAACAAACGTTGGTGGACGTGTGCTAACTTGTGTCATATATTTCATCGGTATCCGTTTGCCGTTTTTGGCAACCGGTGTTGGATGTGCCTGAGTCATGCGGGATAAAAAGTCATTTAATTTGTGAGTTGGAACACGCTTATTCCATAATCCGTACATTTTAAACACATCACTCATCAGCCGATCTAATCCGTATCCTGTTTTACCGGAAATCGTGTGGATGGGAATGCCTTTGACTTGTTGTAAAGAAATGGCTAGTTTTTCTTTTAACTGATTCAAAACCTGTCGTGGATTTTGAATGGAATCCCACTTGTTTAAAGCAATTAATAAACATCTGCCTTCATCTAAAACTTTTGAGGCAATGAGTAAATCTTGTTTTTCCATCGGGGCATTGGCATCTAAAACCAAAATAACAACTTCCGCAAAATCAATGGCATTACGTGTATCAGCGGCTGATAGCTTTTCTAAATCATAAGAAACTTTCCCACGTTTACGTAAGCCTGCCGTATCTGTCAATAAAATATTTTTATCTCGCCATTGCCAAGGGATTGTGATGGCATCCCGAGTAACACCGGCTTCCGGTCCCGTCAAAAGGCGTTCTTGTCCTAATAATTGATTGATAAGTGTTGATTTCCCGACGTTTGGACGGCCGACAATTGCCAGTTTAAGCGGACGGTTTTGTTTTTCCAAGCGTTCCCGTTCTTTTTCGTGCATTCCGCTTGTTTCTTCATCGGTATTTTTCATAGAATTCACTGTTTCTACTTCGGCTTCTTCTGTGTTTTCCGATTTCTTTTCCGTTAAGTGTGGTTTTAATAATGCGTGCAATTCGCCCAAACCTTCGCCATGTTCGGCTGAAATGGCAACCGGTTCTCCCAGTCCCAAACGATAAAATTCACCTAGACCCGCATGGATGATTTTTCCTTCACATTTATTGGCAACCAAAATAACGGGTTTTTGTGATTTGCGAAGTGTTTGTGCCATTTTGGTATCCAGTCGGGTTAATTCCGAACGAGCATCCACAATAGCTAAAACAACATCAGCTTCAGCAACGGCCATTTCCGTTTGTCGCCACATAGCAGCCGCTAAATCCGTAGTGTCTTCCAAGCCTGCGGTATCAATTAAACGAAATGATAGATTGAACAATTGGGCAGGGGCTTCTTTTCGATCTCGTGTTACCCCCGGTTCATCATGAACAATGGCTAATCGCCGTCCGCATAACCGATTAAATAACGTTGATTTTCCGACATTCGTTCGTCCGACAAGTGCTACTGTTTTCATGTGATATCCTTATTCATACGCAATTAAGTCCGCATCATTGGTATATAAAATAATTTTGTTATTTCCAATTATCGGCTGATTTGAGAGTTTTTTATCTTTCATTTTTTGTTTAATCGTTCCGGTTAAAGCATCAATCAATAAAATATCTCCTTTGTTGGAAGTTGTAATCAATGCATTATTAACCATTACCGGCCCGTTCCAAACAATTTTTTTCGGTTCGGTTGATTCTAAATCTGCTTCCCAGATGAGTTTGCCGTCTTGTTTGTCAAGAGCAACCAATGTATGACGGTTTGTAATCATAAACAAGGCATTACCGCTAATCATTGGAGTGTTTTGTCCACCGATGTTTTGAATAAATTTTGGGTTGCCTGTTTGCAAATCAAAGGCCCCTGTTTTGCCGGCATTGCCGACTAAATAAACGGTATTTTGTTCAATAACGGGTGATGCCAATACATGAGAGAGGTCCTGTATTTGATTAAACGTTCGGGTTGATAATAATAAATCAGACCACAGAATTGTTCCCGTTTTTGCATTAAAAGCAATAATTTCGCCACTGGAAAACGGCACAACAAGAACATTGTTTGATATAGCCGGTTGCCCCATTCCCATTAAATTCGTTGCAGTTGAAATATTGCGATATTGCCATACAATTTCACCGGTTGATGTATTAACGGCAAATAATTCGTTATTGCCGGATAAAACATATAATAAATTATCAAAAACAGTTGGAGCGGAACGCAAAATAGAACGGGTATCTTTTTGCCAAACAGGCGTACCTTGCATATCCATTGCCAAAATTAAACCGGTTCCGCTGACGGCATAAATTTTTTCTCCGTCCGTAGCTAATCCGATACTGGCGATGCCCATGTCCTTATGAATGGGTAATTCTTTTTTCCACAAAAGATCACCGTTTTTTTCGTTAACGGCCGATAATTGAAAACGACTGTCTAATGCATAAATGATGTTGTTGAAAATAATCGGTTCGGGTAAAATTAAGAAATCATCGGAAATGCCTTTGCCGACAGAACGAATCCAAGAAGAAGACACGTCTTGTCCGATTTTGCCATGTGGCATCAAATTTTGAGCGTTTCCGTTGTTTTGCCCCCAATTAAATTGGCTTTGAGGCGTATTGGGTATAATTTTTGTTTGTGTTTTTTCAACAGAATACACTGCAACGCTTTTCACGGCGATTCGTCCGTCTTTCGGAGCCGTTTTTTTTGTATCGGCACAACCGCTTAATAACAATCCGGCACATACACAACAAATTAACCTTTTCATTTAATTTCTCCGTAGTGTCAA
>JAFZGR010000035.1 GCA_017555325.1 Alphaproteobacteria bacterium
ATATAAATTTTATTATTTGTTGGTTTTGGGTTGTGCATTGTTGGGTCTTTTGTTGATAGCAACCCGTTTTTATGGAAGTGTTATTTTAAAATCTTTGAGATTACGGGAATGGCTTGGAACAGAATTGATGTTGCCGTCTTCTAAAATTTTAGATTATATTAAAGAATGCATGCAAAGTGCTTCTACAGATGAATTTATTTATTTTTTAAGAGTTTTAGAATCAGCCCGTCATCCGTTTTATTATAAAAGTGTATTAAAATCTTTAAAACATGGAGCAGAAGCTGTTCGGTTGTATGCATTGAAGTGTATTTTGCGCATGCGAGATTTAGAACGTTACCAATCAACAGTTTTATTTGTTTTTAAGACGGATGAATCGGCTTCTGTACGGGCAATGGCCTTATCTATACTTATACAGATTGCTCACTTGAAAGAAGATATTCAGTTGTTGGAAGAATATAGTTTTTATTTGGATGACCGCTTGTTAAAAACAGGGGCAATGAGTGGTTTTTTAAATATTGGTAATAATTATGCTCTTTTGGCGATGGATGGATTGCAAAGTTTAGGGAAAAGTCATCGTAAAAGTGATCAGTTAGCTGCTTTACAAGTAATGGAACAAGCCCCCAGTATCGGATTGATACGATTACTAATGCCATTGTTAAAAAGTCCGGATATGATAATTGTCCGAAAAGCAATACATGTTGCAGGATTAATGAAACATCCGGAATCATTACCGATTATTTTAAACAGTTTGGATGATGTTGATTTGCAGGAAGATGCGTTGTCGGCTTTAAAGCAGTTTGGTGTAAAAGCATATCCGGCAATTGAACGAAATATTCATAATGGTGATGTATCTGAATTCAGAAAAAAAATATTGGTTTTGTTTTTAATTACACAAACAAATAATGAGAGCCGTCAAATTTTATTGAGAGCTTTAAAAATCGGAAATCAAAAATTATGTAAAACAATCATTCGAGGAATGTATGATTCTCATATTTTTTGGGTTCACCGAGGAAAATATAAACAGCTTAAAGAAAGTATTCGCCAAGATGCGTTTAAGATTGTTTGGTTAAATGCTTTCATAGATAAATATAAACAACCACCGGTTCCGGAAGTACAGGATGCTTTCGCATTTTTAACACGGGCAATGGGAGAAGAGGCTGCACGTACCAGAGAATCTATTTTTTATCAATTGTTATTGCTGAAAAATATGCCTATATTTCAAAAATCCATACATGTTTTATTAGATGAGGATTATGAAAAATATCCAGTAGCATTGGCTGTTTTACAAGATATTTTACCAAAAGATTTGTTTGAAACCATCGATATGGTTGCCCGTTTGCCATTTGTCCGGAAAAAGGAAGTTGTTGCCCCGGCTGTTTCGGAAAAGGAAGCGGTTCAAGATGTTTCTGAGCTCGTTTTAAATCCACCTTTTTTTGTGTCATCATGGATTGTTGCTAGTGCTTTACATTGTTTGAGAAAATTAAATGATAAAAATGGGTTACCGGCTGTATGCAAGTGTTTAAAAAGTACAGATGCGTTGGTTTTAGAAACAGCTGTTAAAGCATTAGCAAGATTGGAAAGTAATACACAAGAGGCGCATCGGATATTGTTGTCTGTTCCGACAAGCCGTTTAGTTAATTTGCCTCTAGAATCTTTGTTAAAAAATTAGGAGAAAATAAATAATGGTGGGAACATTTGAAAAAGTTTTAATTTTAAAAAATATCAGTATGTTTGAAAATGCTTCCGAAACGGCATTATCTGATTTCATTATGGCATCAGAGGAAAAAATCTACAAACCAGGTGATGAGATTATTAACAATGCAATGGAGAATCATTATTTGTTTATTATTTTATCTGGTAGTATTCAACGGATTGATTCTGATAATGAGATTGCGGAATTGGGTCCACGTCAGTTTTTTGGTGAAACAACTGTTTTATGTCCGGCAGTTATCCCTTACCAGATTACTGCAAATGAACAAACAACAATACTTCGCATCAGTGGTAATATGTTGTATCAGGTTATGGCGCTTCATCCGTCTATTGCGAAAGGTTTTATCGGAGAATTATCTAAACGGTTGAGACAGCGTAGTGGAAAAAATATATAAAAAACACATAATAATAAAGTATATTAAAAAATAGTGATTGCTTTTTAAAATAAAAAAAACTATTATACAAATAGCCAATTTAAATAAAAAAGGGAAAATAAAGGAGAATACAGATGGCAAAACAAAAAAAAGAAAAAGTTGAAGTTGTACAAGAGGCTGATTTTGTTGAAGAAAAAAATGTTGCATCAGAAAGAGGCGGATTAAAAAAAAGCACAATTGTTATCGGGGCTTTATTGATGGGAGCCGCTGCTGTATGGGGTGTAATTGGATATCAGTCAATGTCTCAAAATACGGGGAAATCCATTTTGGGTAAATATTTTCAAGGAGAAAAAAAAGGTCAGGTTGTGGCGACAATTGATGGGGACAATATTTATTTAGCAGATATTAAAAATGTTGCTGAGCAAATTCCGCAATTGGCAGAATTGCCATTTGATATGATTTATCCTCAGTTATTACAAAAATACATTACAAAAGAAATTGTTTATCGTTCGGCACAGGATTCGGATATTCAAAATGATCCTCATGTTCAAATCGCTTTAAAAGAAGCAAGAGATACGATTTTAAGTAAGGCTTATTTGGAAAAAAGAATTTCTGAACTGGCAACTCCGGAAAAATTGAAGGAATTGTATCAGGCAGAAGTTAAAAATATGGAACGGCAAGATGAGGTGCATGCTCGCCATATTTTGGTCAGAACAGAAAAAGAAGCCCGTGATGTATTGGTCCAATTAGAAGCAGGGGCTGATTTTAAAATGTTAGCTGATACAAAATCATTAGATGCGGAAAACGGAAATGGCGGTGATTTAGGATATTTTCAAAAAAATATGATGATACCGGAGTTTGGTGAAGCTGTTTTTGCTTTAAAGAAAGGACAATTATCTAAACCGATTAAAACGCCGTTTGGGTGGCATATTGTTTTAGTCGAAGACAGACGTTTGGCTGCTCCGCCAGCATTTGAAGATGTCCAAGAACAATTAAGACAGTTGTTCGTTGAACGTAATATTCAAAATATTTTGCATCAGGAAGAAGTAAAGCATAACGTAAAAGTGCTTGTTCCGACTCTTCGTCAGCCTAAAGATGCAGCAGAGGCAATCAAAGGGATTCAATCTGCTGTTTTGGATGAAACGGGTGCAAAAGAAACAATGTCGGATTCTATGGAGCCGACAGAAAAATCTGTGGCAGAGGATGTATCTGTTCCCACAGATGTGTCTGAAAATATTGAAACACAAGAAGGTAATGTGCAATAATTATAATGGTGTATGATAAAAAAGGCATCCAGGTGGATGCCTTTTTTTGAGATGTGTATTGAGCTTAGATTTGATACTGTTTTGTGTGTGTTTTATCTTGTGAGGTGTAAAAATAATTTTAAAATGTGAAAAAAAAGATTGTGCTTTTATTGGAACTCTGATATAATAACTTAAATATCTATTTAAGCATTTTATATTTAAGGAGGTTAAAATGAGTGATAGACCTAAAAGCAGTGCTGATGCAATTGATGTAATACGGGGGTTTGTTCATACATGTGAATCTGGACGTGTTGGCGTTAATATGATTAGAAGTGGAAGTGCTTATAATTTTCAAACTGTTGTGAATAGAGATTATGATTATGATTTTTATTCGGATTCTGAAAGTGCAGAAGGTGAAACTCAAGGAAAGTATTGTGCAAACGTGGATTCTATGATGACTTCTTTGTACTCGTTTAAAGATGTATATGCGCAAGATCCGGGAAAAGCAGAATTGGTTTATGGTGAAATATTGAAACTACATCAAAATCAGCATTCAATTGCTGATAGACGAGCAGCTGATTTATTGGGTGTTTATTTTTTGCAAACTGGATTCCCCTCAATTCACAATTTTAAAAGGGATAGACGGTGGTGTGAACAATATACATTTACTAGCGATGGGGAATATACAGATCAAGAGGCGATATTGTTGTTTGATGATGCTTGGTATGCTGGTAAGTTTAGCGGTGGATATAGCGATGGACGTTTTCAAAAAACAGACAGTATTATCAGATGGGGAAAGGTGTGTCGTTCTTTAGCTATATTGGAACAACAGGGATATACGTTGGAGTGGAATGAAAATAGGACAGATTGTGAGATTAAGAGTCCTGATCGTAAAGTTTCATACGGAAAACTTTCTGAATTGACGGAGCAATCTTTGAATGATGTTAGACACAACAGTGAGAGTAATCATCGGCAATTGTTAAATGATGTGTATAAAGCATATCAAAATGCAAAAGGTATTTCTTGTCCAGATCAAACAGATATGTGTTGGCTGATGGAAACACATCGAGCAATATTAAATCGTGAGCCGACAACAAATCAAACACTCCAAAATCAAGGTGGCGGAACAAGGGTTAATCCGGATACTAATACATCGGGAGCTCAAATTAATGAAAATGGTACAATTAGAATGTAAAAGAGATGAGAGGTAACAATAATGACAAATTCAAATGAAATAGCAAGAAATTCTTATAGAAAAGTTTGCCAATTAGTTGTCGAATTAAGAAATAATGGAGTAGAAGGTGTAACCGTTGTGGAAGAAAACGGTAGATTTGTTGTAAAACAAGGAGATTCCGTCATTGATGTTAATACATTAGCATCAGACAGTGCATTAAGACAAAAAATAGAAGCATTGAATGCAGCACAAGCAGAATATGAGCAAGTAAATGTTCAATTGGCAGATGCTGTTAAAACAGAAATTATGAATGCAGTCCAACAGGAATGGGAGTCTGCTCAAAAAGAAGAAACAGCCAAAGAAAAATACACAAAAGTTTGTCAATTGGTTGTGGAATTAAGAAACAGTGGAGAAGAGGGACTGACTGTTGAAGAAGAAAACGGAAAATTTGTTGTAAAGAAAAATGGAACTGTTATTGATGTTAATACATTAGAATCAGGCAGTGCATTGAGACAAAAAATAGAAGCATTGAATGCAGCACAAGCAGAATATGAGCAAGTAAATGTTCAATTGGCAGATGCTGTTAAAGCAGAAATTATGAATGCAGTCCAACAGGAACGGGAGTCTGCTCAAAAAGAAGAAACAGCTAAAGAAAAATACACAAAAGTTTGTCAATTGGTTGTGGAATTAAGAAACAGTGGAGAAGA
>JAFZGR010000036.1 GCA_017555325.1 Alphaproteobacteria bacterium
ATATTGATATCCGGCAATTCCACCAACACTTAATACACCGATAATTGCTAAAACACCCAATGTTTCCACCATTGAACGACCAACTTCTTTGTTGTTTTCTTTTTCAGATGTACTTTGCATGGATTTGTTTAATAAAACTTCCGTATTGTTTGATTGTAAGCGATGATGGATTTTCATAATTGTCTCCTTTTTATAAACTGTTATTTTTGTATTATAAAAAAAGGTACGTTAAAACGCAATACTTTTTTTCACTTTTTTGCATTTTTTTTCATTTTAAATAAATTATTCAATAAAAACAATAATTCTTCATTTTCTTAAAAATCTGATTTTTACAATTCGAAGCGGGAAAAAAAGGTACCTTTTTTTATAAATTGATTGTATATTGGAGATATTTTTATTTTTGCAGAATTTTAATTAATTGTTTGTTTTGATTGAATAATCGTAAAATTTTTTATGTACAAACAAAAACGGAGCCGAATATATCAGCTCCGAAAATTCTGATAATTAGCAGTATTATATTAAAGTTTCTGCTTTTTAATTGCTTCAATAAATGGTCCGTCTGCCGGACAGAATGTGTAATTATCCATTTCTTCCGGTAAAACCCACTTCACGTCTTCGTGTTCGTAAAGCTGTGGAATGACATCATTTTCACATGTTGCCCAAAAAGCATTTAAATGAAAATCACCTTTATCGGCATAATGATATGTTTTATCCATAAAAAATTCACCGACTTGAATGGGTTTTTCAAATTCTTCCATAAATTCACGGGCAACACATTCTTGTAATGTTTCGTTAGCTTCTAATTTTCCACCGGGGAATTCCCACATAAATTCCTGATGTTTCCCTTTTTTACGTTGAGCAATTAAAATTTTGCCGTTATGAACAACAATAGCCATTGAAATTTCAATCATTTTGTACCTCCTTATTCATTTTGATTGTCTTGATTGAGTTGCTGTTGTTTAAATCTGATATAAAAATCAGATATTGAACCTGAGTTTCTTTTTTTGTATTCATCATACATTTTTGTGGTTATTATGTCCGTTTTATAATAATCAAAAACAGACAAGATATTGTTTTGATAAACCAATCTCAAATGTTTTAATAATTTAAGGTGTTCCTGATTCTTCCGTATCTCCTTTTGTTGTGCTAAATCGCTTAACATCTGATAAAATTCATTTTCACGAATAATAAAGGAATCAATATCTTTTACTTTCTTTTCAAATAGGATTTCATCATCTGTTATCGCAATTTTATACCATGTTCTGCCGGATTTTGCAATTATTTGATTGTCTTGACAGAGCGTTGCCGGAATGGAAAAATTTTCCTGTGCCGGAATTTTAGTTTTGTCGCCGTATTTATTCATGTACATCATTTGCTGTGCATAATAGTGACAAACATCTTGAATGGATGGGTATGAAGGGATTGCTTGAGGGTATAAGTTATCATTATTTACAAAGTCAGTGTAAATTTTTATTAATTTTTGTTCTAATCCAGTTGTTTGCTCTTTATTTTTAATCCACCCGTTTAATATATTTAAGATGTGTTTTGGTGGTAAAATCGTTTTTGTTTTTAACAGTAAATCCTGAACAATAAATTTGGGACGCTTTTCATCTAATGAGATTTGATAAACAAATTTCCCTCTTTTTTCATATAATACATTATCGGCACATAAAACAGGCGGTATATCAAAGGATAAAATATCTTCTCCTTGAAAATAGTTGGGTTTGCCCATTTTTATCTGTTGATGTCTTAAATGTGCTTTATATAAATAATTAAAGTGGGGTTTTTGTTGGCTTTCAATATAGAAATTATCCGTTAAAAATGCTCGTTGGATTTCAGAACATACCTCGGGACGAGTTATATCTGATATTGTTCCTGTATAAAGTAATCTGGGTGTTTCAAATTTAATAGGGGATAAAATATCGTTTAATATTTCTATTGAATCGATATCATCTTCTTCGTTGTTTGATTGTTTAATCGGAAGTACCCGATTGTGTTGTTTACCCCAAGAAGCAATTCTGACTGTTGGTTGTCGTTTATGGGGTGTTTTTTGAATAGGTGTTGATGGTACAGGCTGTTGGCTTGTTTTTTCAGCTTGAACGATTGTTTCTTCTGGTTGAATAATAGCTACCTTGGATACAGCAATAGATTCATCAACCGAAACATCTTCTTTTTGTACAATGGGTTCTTTTATTGGAATTGATTGTTTTTTAGTTGAAACAATGGTGTCTTTAACAGGAATGACCAATTCGTTATTTGAAATAATTGGATTTTTAACCGAAAGGGCATCTTCTTCCTGTAAAACTGTTGTTATTTCTGCTATTGGTTCTGATTTTGATGTGTGTTGAGTGGTTGTATCAAAAATCAATGGTAAATTTAAAGCGGTTAATTGCATTAAATAATATTCATCATAAGATTGTTCTAAATCATATAAAATATTATTTAATTCAGTACGGGACATCGCTTCAACAGTATTATTGTACAATTTTTCAAAAGTGATGGTATTTGACAAATCAATTTTGTAGTATATGCCATTCTTACGGGCATAGATACAGTTATCTCCACAATGAATTGCAGGTATATCAACAGTATTGTTTTTGCCAGTTAGAATTTGAGAAAATAAAGGTAATTCACTATATACAGGCGGAACATTTTTGTGAATAAATTCATTGAGTAATTTAACGGATTTTGATTCATAATAAGGCGATGGTTTAAACAATTTTGATTTTTGCGGACGAGCTTTGCCGATATAGGTATGCGTTCTGTAAAAGGCATTTTTTAATGCACTTATATTTATTTTTTTCAAATATCTGTATATTTGATTTTTGGCAATACCCTGTAATATCCGATGAAATTCTTCTGCCGTCATATCCCGAACAACTCCGTTTTCCAAAACATCAAATGTTGGGGTTTCAGAGATGGTTATTCGATAATAATTATTGTTATATTTTGCACAGAGCAAATTACCACTGCAAATATGTGTAATAATATCTTCTTCGGGTTGTATTTGTTGTAATTGTGCCGATAATTTTAGTTCTTCTTCAATTTGCTCAAAACGAGGAAATGTATAAATCGGATTTTTACGGTTGTATTTCTTTGCAAAGAAACCTTTGTATAGATCTGGCAATGTTCGTAATATTTTTTGACTTAATTCTGGATATGGTTCTAATGCATCCGTTAAAATAGTTTTGACGTCTTCATACGGAATATGCCGTTGCTGTTTATTTAAAATATTACGAACGGAAAAGAATATATCACCGGTACGCAATGAAATAATGTAATGATAAATGCCTTTTTTATAATGAATTCGCTCGTCATTTGCCCAAACAGCAGGCATATCAAAAGCATGATTTTCTTCATCTTTTAAATCGGGATTATTGTTTTGAATAGCTCGTTTTAATGTTTCAATTTGAATTTGTGTGTCAAAATTAAAAGAGTTTTGATTGTATTGATAGAATTCTGCTACTGCTGAATGACTGATATGTGTTGGGAATAAAGCCTTTTTTAATTCTTCAATATCATTATTTTCAAATATTTTGGGTTGATATTCGTACGGATTAAAATCATTTTTTTGTAATTCGGTTAAAATTTGATGGCTACGTATTTCCCGATTAGGTATAGTATAGGGTGTAGGTAAAACAATGTTTTCCGCTGACCGATTGAATTGTTCGGCAAAAAGAGACTGTTCCTTAAATGCTTTTTTTAAGTGTCGCATACTGATTTTATGCTGTATTTTACGTTCGTAAATGCCATTTAAAATCAGGTTAAATTCGTCTGCTGTTATTGAGCGGATTTGATTGTTTTCCAATGCTTCAAACGTTATCGGTTCTTTTATTTTGATTTTGTAATAAATTTGATTGTATCGGGCATAAATGATATTTCCGGCACATAAGCAGGGTAAAATAGTATCAGTTGGGATAGTCCCGTTTAATTGTGCCGTTAAATGGTCAAATTCTATTATCTGATCAAAACGGGGATAATCGGATTTTTGTGTTTTATATCGTTCGGGGCTAATCTGATATTTTTGATATAATTTATTCAGCATTTCAGATATTAGGCGGGTATCTGGATTATTTGCATCAAAATTATCGGTAATAAGTGTATTTAAATTTTCCACTTGGAAAAGAATGGCTGTACCTGTTGCTTTTTTAAATTTAGAAAATGTCACATTTTTTTCATCTAACGAAAAAACATAATGATATTGATTGTCTAATGCATGTACTTTTCCATCACTGCATAAAGTAGGGGGTAATATAATTTCATTTTCATCTTTTTGTGCAATTTTTTGCTTTAAAATCAAACTTTTTTGCAAAGTTAAAAAATCAGGCAAAGCAAATTCATCTTCAAAAAACGGTGTTGTTTCCTGCACGATATTTGTATCGTTTTTTGTTGTGTTTTTTATTGGGTTTAACGAACCGAAGATATTTTCGGTTTCATGTGTGCCTGCCTGTATTCCTGTTTCTTCGGATAATTGAACAATGTATTGTTGGATAGACGTTTGTTCTTGCTGATTGCTTACGAATGAATTATTTGTTGCCGTATTGTCATACAAAACATTCAGAGGACGTTTATTTAGACCTAAATTATTTAATTTATAGCTTTTTATTGAGCGGGATAAATCGTTTATGATTTTGTTTAATTCTGATTTTGTCATTCGCCGAATAATTCCGTTTTCCCAAGCTTCAAATACAGGGGATTCTTTATAGCGAAGTTTATAGAAAACATTATTGTATCGAGTCAAAATGGTGTTGTTTTCACATAAAACAGGCAAAATATCGCTTTGGGTATCTTGGTTATTGAGTTCCAGTTGTTTTTCTGCTAATAAGAAAGCTTGTTTTAAAGATGGTTGTAAATGCTTGCTTTCCGGAGAAATAAAGTGTTGCGACATATAAGCTGTTGCAAATCGTGCCAATACAGTGTGTCCTGTTTCAATGTCATTTTTAAAGATATCTAATATTGTTTTTTTTATAATAAACGGTGACATAATTCTATATGATCTTGTTTTGATATCTTTTTCTAAAAATGAAGGTCGTTTTAAATCCAAGGAAATATAATATAGTTTTCGACCGTCTTTCCAATGTAAAAAATTATCTGGTGTAATAATCGGTTCATAAGAATGCAATTGATTTTCTTCATCAAACAAATTAGGATTATGAGTTTCAATCGCATATTTTAATAATTGAATTTGTTGATGATAGTAGGGATTGATTTGTAAAGTATTTTCCTCTAAAAATGAATTTAAATCAAGAGATGAACCATAATTTACTGTCGTTTTGGGTTGTTGTTCGGTTAAAATTTCTTTTTGGTTTTGATCGGGGAAGCGTGTTTCAAATTCATATTCAAGGGAGTGTTTTTCATTAAAATCAAGTAATTCAATAATCGGTGTATATTGAATTGAGTCCGGAAT
>JAFZGR010000037.1 GCA_017555325.1 Alphaproteobacteria bacterium
AAAGAGGAATTAGATCGATTGAATGAAGAAAGAAGACGTGCGTTAGAACAAAGATTGGTTGGTGGGGAAGAGTTATCTCCGCAAGAAGCTCAAGAGTTGGCTTGGCTTCAACGGCGAGCAGTAGCACAACAACCGGCACAATCTCCTACGACTTCATCAACTAATTCTACTTCTCAGAGCGGGGGCGCTGGCGGTGGTTCCGGTGGTGGAAGCGGCAAGTCTAATGGCTCTTCTTCAGCTGAAACATCTGATGATGGTACAACTAATGGAATTCCTGTTCCAGCAATAGAGGACAAAAAAGGTTTTTGGGCTCGTAATTGGGAATGGATTGTTGGGGCTGTTGCGGCTATTGCTGTTGCTGTTGGAGCATTTTTCTTAATTCGTAAACAGAAAAAGAAAACAGATAAAGCAAAAGATGAAGTTAAAACCTTAACAGGTCAAGTTTCTGATTTGCAAAATAAAGTGAATGAACTGTCAAATGGAAATTCTGAAAATTCAGCCTCTTCTGCTTTGGCAAATATCGGAACAGCAGTTAATGTTGATTCATTAACAGATAATAAAAGTGCCAGACAGCTTATATATGATTCACAGACGAAATCAATGTAAACTGTGAAGATCTTTATTTTTCCCCTGTCAGATTGATTTTTGGCAGGGGATTTTTATTTGTATTGGATAAATATAGTTAATATTTGTTGTTAACTAAAAAAAATACCGTTTATGCATTATTATATTTTTAAAATAGAATGAGTACTTGACAAAGAAAAAGGTTTAGTGATAAGGTAGGCACAGTTTAAATGCTAAAAAAAGGAGATTTAAAATGGCTATTGAACGGACTTTTTCAATGATTAAACCAGATGCAACTGCTCGTAATTTAACGGGTGCTATCAATGCAAAAATTGAAGCAGCAGGTTTGCGTATTGTTGGACAAAAACGAGTTAAAATGACAAGAGAGCAGGCAGAACGTTTTTATGGTGAACATGCCGGCAAACCATTTTTTGAAGAATTGGTTGAATTTATGTCTTCTGCTCCGATTGTTGTGCAGGTTTTAGAAGGTGAAGATGCAATTATTGCTTATCGGACGGTTATGGGTAAAACAGATCCGGCAGAAGCAGATAAAGGAACGATTCGGGCTGAATTTGCAGAAAGTAAAGGACGTAATTCCGTACATGGATCTGATTCTCCGGAATCTGCCGCTCGTGAAATTGCTCAATGGTTTAGTGTTAATGAAATTGTTGGGTAAATTTTAAAATAATTTTTATTTTATAAAAAACCGTGTTGAAAAACGCGGTTTTTTATGTAAAAATAAAATTTGTTTATAATTTCTTAACAGAAGATATGTTAAACTAATAAAAAATGGTTATGGATTGAAAATGACAGAAGCACATATTCCAGTTCTTTTATCTCCTGTTTTAACATATTTAGATTGTCGGCAAGCAGGAACCTATGTTGACGGAACTTTTGGGGCCGGTGGATATACACGAGCTATTTTGAATGCAAATTCAAAAAATAAAGTCATTGCGTTTGATCGAGATCCGAATGCAATTAAAACAGCCAGACTGTTTCAAGAAGAATTTGGTGAGCGGTTTGTTTTTATTCCGGACTGTTTCAGTTCCGTCTTGATGCATATTTCTGAGCGGGTAGATGGATTTGTTTTGGATTTAGGGGTATCATCTATGCAAATTGATACACCTGAACGAGGGTTTTCGTTTCGGATGGATGGTCCGTTAGATATGCGAATGGGGCAAGAAGGAATATCGGCATATGAGGTTGTCAATACTTTTTCAGAAGCAAAATTAGCAGATATTTTTTATCAATACGGTGAGGAAAAGGCATCTCGCCGCATTGCCCGAACAATCGTTCAATCCCGTACAAAAGATCCTATTAAAACAACGTTACAGTTAGCACAAATAATTCATTCTGTTATGCCTAAACCCAAAGATGGTTCAGATAGTGCCATGCGGACATTTCAAGCATTGCGTATTTTTGTAAATGATGAATTGGGCGAGTTGGAACGGGCGTTATCAGCTTCTTTGGATTTGTTGAAAGTTGGTGGACGATTAGTTGTTGTGACATTCCATTCTTTGGAAGATAGAATTGTAAAGAATTTTTTAATCCGGCATTCTGAACTGCGACCAAATGAAAACAGACATATGATTTCAGCCAATTTATTGCCGGTTGTTCATGAGTTTAAAGTTGTGACTCGGCGTCCGATATTGCCAGATTTGGAAGAACTTGAACGTAATTCACGAGCACATTCGGCAAAATTAAGATGTGGTATCAGATTGGAGACAAAATGAAAAAAATTCTGATTAATACCATTTGTTTGCTGTTGGCTTTATTATCCGGTATTTCTTTGTTTGTATTGAAATATCAAGTCAAAGAACAAGAAGAAATACTGAAAACCATTCATAGGGAAATATTAAAAAATAAGCGGGAAATTCATATGTTAGAGGCAGAATGGGCACACTTGAATGATCCTCAACGTTTATTGGATTTGGTTGTTGCACAAACAGATTGGAAGACAATTTCAGCAAAACAGATTGCTACATTAACAGATATTCCAATGAAGGTTAGAGCATTGGATACCGTTGAAGTGTTGGTTGAAGAAGAAACAATGGAAAAAACGGATAAGAAAGCTGTTCGGAAAGAAATCGTACAAGTCGCTGTAAAAAAATCAAAAGTTGAAAAAAATAGAAAAAATAAAAGTGAAACTGCTCAATCAAAAATTTCGATTAAGGATAAACAAGCTTTACAAAAAGGAACAACAGCTTTATCTGGATTATCGAAAAAACAAAAGGGGAAACAATAATGTGGCGAAAAAAGAAAGAAGTTTTTTACTTTGCCGGACAAGAAGTTCCCCGAACAACAATGGATAAGTATAAGTGCTTGGATGCGGCTACGCGTGGTGTTTTAGAAAAAGCAACCGGACGGATTACGTTTGTAATGATTGTTTTTGCTTTGTGTTTTATTGCTATTGCCGGTCGTTTATTTCAGCTAAGTGTGATGAATTATCAGTCTCGCCAATTTATTCCGTCTGTATTAAAAACAAATATTGATTTTGCCCGTTATAATATTTTGGATAGGAATGGTATGATTTTGGCAACCAGTGTGCCGACAAAAGATTTATCCGTTAATCCTAAAAAAGTAAAACAGAAAGACAGAACAACAGTTGCTCGTAATTTATCTGCTGTATTGCCGGACGTCAGTTATGAAGATATTTTAAATAAATTAAATTCAAGTTCATCATTTAAATATATTAAACGAAATATTACACCTGTTGAACAAAAAGATGTTAATTGGTTGGGTTATTACTTTTTGGAAGAAACAAACGGAGAAAAACGAGTTTATCCACAAGGGAATTTGTTTTCACATTTGTTGGGTGTTGTTGATATTGATAATCACGGAGTTTCAGGTCTTGAAAAAGCGTACGATACATTTTTACAAGAAAAGGATTTAATACTTTCCTTGGATATGTCGGTTCAGGAAATTGTACGTAAGATATTAATGGAACAAGTGGCAAAATTTAAGGCTGATGGTGGATTAAGTATTGTTATGGATGTTAATACAGGAGAGGTCATTGCAAGTGTATCATTACCTGACTATAATCCGAATTTACCATTGGGAAATGATAAGGATAAATTATTTAACAAAACGACATTAGGGGCTTATGAATTTGGTTCTGTTTTTAAATTATTTAATACAGCAATGGGGTTGGATACAGGGGTTGTAAAACCGACTGACAGCTATGATGCATCACATTCTATTAAAATTGGCAGGAAAACTTTAACTGATTATCGGGGGCAAAATCGTCCGTTG
>JAFZGR010000038.1 GCA_017555325.1 Alphaproteobacteria bacterium
GCTGTTTGTTCCAATCGCTTGGTATCCGGTTCCAAAAAATATTGTGTTTTAAAGTGCGGACTTAAAGGAACAAGTAATGCAGACAAACCATTAATGGATACTGATGGTAAATGTCATGCCTGCGATGAAGAAGGTCCTATTAATGTTGATAAGGTAAAAGATAATTGTAATGTTTGTTCAAAAGAAGGTAGATTTTTAACGACAACAACCGGTAGCATTTATTGTGTGACATGTGGTGTAAAAGGAAGTAAAAATGCAGACAAGCCGATAATCAGTTATTCTGGAAACTGTTATGCCTGTAATGAGAAAAACGATATAAATATTGAAAAACCAGCCACTAATTGCATAAATGTATGTCCAAACAGAATTGCTAAAAATCAATGTTGTTGGTGTGGATTGAACCCTTGCACAGATTTAACAAAACCGCTTTATTCTTCTCGTGACAGTCAGTGTCATAGTTGTGATTATAGTTATTCAATTCCGCTTTCTGAATTGCCAGATAGAAAATGTACAGAATTGTGCTCCAACAGAAAACCGGAAAATGGTCAATGTGTTTTGGCAAGTTGTCCATCAGATAAGCCATTAATGGATGCAAATGGAGGGTGCCATGCATGTGATACAGAAACGTCTGTAAATGTTGAAGGTGTAGAAGCGAACTGCAATGTTTGTTCAAAGGAAGGAAGATTTTTAACAACAACGACTGATAAAAGTTATTGTGTGACATGTGGTGTAAAAGGAAGTAAAAATGCAGACAAGCCGATAATCAGTTATTCTGGGGGTTGTTATGCTTGTAATGAGAAAAATGATATAAATATTGAAAAACCTGCTATAAATTGTGTACCAATTTGTCCGAATAGATATGCTGTAAATGAGTGTTGTTGGTGTGGATTGGACTATTGTACAGATGATGTTCCATTAATGGATGTTGATAAAAATTGTCATCCATGCAACGAACCTTTACCCATAGATGTTGGTGGAGATGAAACAAAGTGTAGTTGCCTTAATCGGACATTAGATGGACAATACTGTGTTTTGAATGGTAGTTCAATTTAAAAAAATAAAAACTTCGTTTATAGAACCAAAAAACTGTTAATCAGTTAAAAATAGCTGATTAACAGCCTGTCATGATATCGTAAAATTATATCTATAAAAGAGCACAAAATAAAATTAAACCATTTTTTATTCATGCGAGTATTATTGTAGAATTATCGTCGTAAAACAAAAAAAAACAGCGCGTTAAAAAACACGCTGTTTTATGCAAATCAATTAAAGTGCTTTTACTGAACTGTGACAACAACGGCACGACGATTTTGTTGACGACCGGCAGCTGTTGCATTAGAAGCAACCGGATGAGATTCGCCGAAACCTTTTGTTTCAATACGATCACAGGAAATACCATTTGCTTCAAAGTAAGCAGCAACGGCATTTGCACGACGTTCGGATAATTTCATATTGTATGCTTCTGAACCTGTACTGTCTGTATACCCAGCAACTCTGACTTTTTCTGTCGGATCAGCTTTTAATCTTTCAACAATAGGTGTTAAAGCAGCATCAGCAGATGCGGATAATTTAGCAGAATCAAAAGCGAATAATGTATCGGCTGCTAATTCTGTTTTTGTTGTGACAACATCACAAGAACCATCGGCACATTCATCGCACCAGTTGGCACAACCTGATAATAAAAGTGTTGATGACAACACAATTGTAGCAATTTGTTTTTTCATAACGAAACTCCTTCAATAAAATGAATTACAAGCAGTAGTATGGCGTTATTTTTAACAAAAATCAAGAGAAAAATATGCGAAAGTTTGTCTTTTTTTTAACAATCCTATATTACTATAATAATGAGACAATCACAACTGCTAATAAAGTCATCAAGATTTTAAATACTACAAAATAAATGTATTTAACAAAAACAAAGAACCAACAGTTCCAAGTGTTGATGCAAACAAGAAAAACACATCCCCAAGGAAGTTTAAAACACGACCTTTGATATTATAAAATGTAGCTTTATCAGTAAAAATCCATAAAACGAAATGTAACACAAAAACCATAAAACATCCAATAATATATAAATCTACTGTTTTTAAAATATTAGACAACGGATTTATTTCAGAATGTATATCATAAATAATGCATCCAATAAAAAAACCGATAATTGTAATAAATCTAAAACGAAAAATAGATTTAAATATGGCAGAAATAAAACCACCTGATGAACCTGACACTAATTTATCAACACTTTTTTTAGATTCTACGGTCTGTTTTGATTGCTTTTTTGTATTACCTGTTTTTTTTAACATAGTTATCTCCCCCCCCTACGTCTACGCAGAACTCGTTTTTTGGTTGTTGCTTTTTTACCGGTAACGGCACCTGCTGTTGCTCCTGCGGCGGCGAGTGCTGCACTTCCGGTAGCATTTTCCAATGCTTTTGTTGCCACCATATCCTGAAATGGTGGCTCTACTTTACCCATTTCATTTTGTTGAATTAAAACGACTTGTCTGCGAGCCATATCCAGATCAGATAAAGACATATTTTTTTCCAATTTTTCTTTTGCTTCTTCAGCAATAGTCAATCCTTGCTCTTCTGCTAACTGAAACCATGCAAAAGCTTTATAAATATCTCGTGAAACACCTTCACCATTTGCATGAATAACACCCAACATATATTGTGCCGGTCCATAATTTTGTGTTGCTGCATATTTATAATAATTTATGGCTTTATTCATGTCTTGCCCTACACCTAAACCCTTTTTATACATTTCGCCCAAATTATAATAAGAACTTAAATCATTTTGACGAGCAGACACTTCATAATATAATAATGCTTTATTATAATCCCTTAATGTAGCATTATTTAAATAAATATCTCCTAAATATCTACTGACAATCGGTTGCTGATCCAATGGAACTTTTTGAAAATAGTCCAATGCAGTTTTATAATCACGTTCAACCGAATCGCCCATATAATACATAACACCCAAATTTAAATTAGCTGAAATATTATTCTGACGGGCAGCTTGTTGATATAATTCAATAGCTTTCTTTTTGTCTTTTGGAACGAGTTGTCCTTCTGAATACAAGTAAGCCATTAAAGCCTGTGCCATATCATAATTTTGATCAATGGACATTTGCAGATATCGTAACCCTTCTTTTTTATTTTGTGTTACACCATATCCGTTAACATATAAATATCCCACATAGTATTGTGAACGAAAATCTCCTGCATTGGCTAATGGTAAAAATTCTGAAAACGCTTGTGAATAATGCTGTTCTTTAAATGCTTGTTCTCCTTCAACAAAACCGGCAAAAGAAGGAATTGAAAAAGCTGTTGTCAACAATAAAAGGCATAATTTTTTCATGATAAATCTCCTTAATTAAGAATATTATACCAAATAAAATTGAAAAAACAACTTTTTTTTTAGGAAATGAACAAATCTATTGGTTTGTAATTTTAATCAATGGACATTTTGGCATTCTCTGATATATCAATTTCAATATCTTCGCTTTCTTTCACATTATTATCCTCAAATAAAATGCAATTTCCATTAATAGGATCTTCAAAAGATATTTCCGGCGGACATTCGCATGTGTTTGTTATCATGTTAAATATTTTATTTGAATCAACACAAACACTGCAAGTCAAACCATCTTCATCAGTTGTTCTGTCTGACGGACAAGCCAAACACCGGTTTTGTTGACTGCTCGGATAATATCCTTTTTGGCATTTTACACACTTTCCGTTTTGTGTAATTGTATTTGCCGAACAAGATGCGCACCCCGTACGGGATGAATTAGGAACTTGTCCCGTTGAACAAGAAGCACAGCCCGTTGATGTCGGATACGTTGATGCCGAACAACAATATTGACCAACACTCCCACCTGTGGAACATTTACAATCTTCCGTTATTTTTGTATTAAATTCACAAGATGCTAATGTAGAATTGCGAGTACTACAACCATATTCATAACTGCATTTATCTTCTGCTTTACTTTTTAAACTCGGCTCCGGATAATCCTCGGGAGTTTTGCAGTAATCAGGTGTATTGTTATACCACTGAAGCCAACTATATGAACGTGAACCATCCGCTCCAAATTTTTTACCATTATAACAAAGTGAGCAATTTTCATATTTTGCATCATTATAACAAACACCATTTACATAAACAGCCGTCTGAGCACAAGAAACACATTTATCTAAATAAGAATTATATGTTCCTCCCTCCGGACATTTTATTTTTCTTTCACATTTTTTTGTACTATGATTATAAACATAATTATATCCTCGACAAGTACAGTAGCCATAATTATCCGTTCGCCCTTCTTCCGCCAGTTGGCGTCTATGTAGTGGAAAATTATCACATGTTCCACAATAAAATTTACCGGAACTGTCTTTTCTTAATACTTGCCATGCACCACAGTATGATTTTGTTGTCGGATTATATCGTCTCCAAGTAAATCCTCCTTCCGGTTCCATAACTATTTTCATAGCATCACCACATTGCCAACTGGTACCATCCATAGATGAACATTGTATATCAATATGTAACCAATCTTGCGTAGAACCTTTATTACGAGTTTTATAACACCATTCGGCTGTCATAGCCTCACACTTCAAACACCCGCTTGGCCCCTGATAATAATCTTTTGAACTGTCACACAGGCACGTTTGTACCCCTCCGACCTTTTCCGATTCGGCTTTATACCCTGCCCCTGTATTACACAAACAATTTCCTGTTGTGCGATTTCTCAGTCCCGTAAATCCCGTATCACTCGGGCAAGATGTGACACACTCGTTTATCCCGTCTCCATCCTCATCAACATTATCTTTTCCATCCGGACATTCACACGTTTCAGGATTTGCTTCTGCCGGCGTATTAACGGAACACTTACAACTCGGTTCAGAATCCCCCTCATCTTGTCGCCATTCCTTCCGTCCTGAACAGGCACACCGACCATCCGCCAATGTTAATCCTTTTGTTGTATCACAATCCGATTCAACGCATTGACGGCAAATTTGCTCCGTTTCATCACAACAAAAACCTGTTCCGCTATATTGGCAGTCTGTATCGGCTGTACACTTACAGGTTCCATTTTCCCATATCGGTCTATTTGCTGGGCATTGACAACTCTGATTGCCCATATTCCAACTACGAGGCGGTTCACATCGGGTACAATCTTCTCCATATTCATAATCATGCCGACAAACACAACCATATGTTCCGTCTTCTTTTTGGCGCCA
>JAFZGR010000039.1 GCA_017555325.1 Alphaproteobacteria bacterium
CAACACATGAATAAAAAAAGAGTTTTTTTTGGTTGCTTATTAACAAGCTTTCTGTTTTTTACAGAAAATGCCGTATCACACTCTATTCAATCAGAAGTTGTTGTCGAATCTCTACCGGAATTATCTCCCAATGTGATTGGTACACGACCAACATCAAACCCTTTTTTATGGTCACAAACACCGATGGAAGAGTTAGAGCTATTATTTCAAAAATTGGGAAACACACCTCTTTTGCCGGCACAACGGCAACTGATAACACATTTAATGACTCTAGATATAACAGGGACAACATTTAATGATTCGCAAAACAAGTTAACCACGAATCAATTTTTACTATATCGATTAAATATTTTAAAAAGTTTAGGCGAATGGGACGAATTGCTAAAACTACTTCAATTATTACCTGAACAAGAATATACTGCAGAGATAAAAAAAATAAAAATGATGGCCTTGTTGCTAAAAGGAGAAACAAAAGCTGCTTGTGATTTGTTAGATACTTTGGAAAGCAATTTAGAAACAGATAAATGGCGCATCAGTTGCTTCTTAGCAAAAGAGGAAAAAGAAAAGGCATTATTATCTTATGATATTTTACAAGATACGTATTCGGATAAATTAACACAATTTTCACAAATTGCAGATAATGCTTTACGGGAAATTCCAACGGAAATATCAAAAGATATCGTGATTCAACCAGAAGAAATTTATTTGTTCTCACTTGTTAAAAAATTTAATATTAATTGGGATAAACAATTACGTGTTGTCAAAAAAACATTGGCAGAATTGCCGACAACAGATATTTTGCTACGAATTGAATTAGGCGAAAAATTAGGGCTTAAGATTGATGAATTAAAAAGGTTGTATCGATTGCCATTATTTAATCCGGATTTAAACAATCCAATAGTTCAAAGAGTTTTAACTTATAAAAAAATAATGGAAACAACAAATGTTATTGAAAAAGCACAATTGTTAAAATCTTGGATTGAGTTGATTAAGAGAGATAATTTATTTGTTTTTTTATCTCCACTTGTTTCTGATATCGCAAACACAATAGAAGCTTCTGATGAATTAATTGATATTTCATTCGATATCGTACAAGTCTATGCGTTGGAAAACAATGCATCCATGGCGGAACCATGGTATCGTATCTTAAAAGAAAGCGACAATCCTTTAAATCAAAAACAATATTTGTTAGCTACATCTTTAATGCATACATTGGGATCCGGCTATCCATATGATATGACAGAACGCATGCTTCATTTGTGCAAAACAGACAAAATAGCATGTGATAAATTAAAAATATTTTTACCTCCAGAAGTTTATGATATTAACGAAAATTTTAACGACGACACTTCACATAATATTGATTTAAAATCCGAAATAAATATGGCACGACTAGGCGAAGAACTTATTAAAGCAATTTTACATATTCAGCAACAGATGCATTTACCCGAATCATATCGATTTATTAAGGAATATGCCCGTCCGGATGTTGGTTCAGCCATTTTAAGAGAGGGGATGATTTTCTAATGGGAAAGAACCAAATTGAGGCATTTTTGGAAATGATGGTTGCCGAACGCGGGGCATCCGCAAATACAATTCAGGCATACCAACGGGATTTAACGGATTTAAACGGCTTTTTAAGCACTAAAAACATTTCTTTGCAAAAAGCAAAATTGGCGGATTTAGAAAATTATTTACACTCTGTAGCAAAACAAATGATGAGTCCTAAAACACAAGCACGTCGGTTATCTGCTATTCATGAATTTTATCGTTTTTTATATTCGGAAGATATTATAAAAAAAAATCCCGCCGATTATCTTCAAGCGCCCAAAACAGGGAAGAGTTTACCAAAATATTTAACCGAAAAAGAAATTAATGCTTTAATTGATGTAGCAGAACAAACAAATAAACGTATGTATGTGTTGTTGGAAATTCTTTATGCATCCGGCATGCGGGTAAGTGAACTTGTCGGATTGCCCTTACAATCGGTTACAAGAGATAATCAAACAATAACAATTATCGGAAAAGGAAATAAAGAGCGAATTGTTCCGTTAAATAAATCGGCTCAAAAAGCATTAGATAATTGGTTGTTTCAACGAGAACTATCTTTAAAAAGAGGAAGAACATCTAAATGGTTATTTCCCTCTACCGGAAAAAGCGGACATTTAACGCGTGATGGTTTTTTTAAAAAATTAAAAGAAATTGCAACAATTGCCAATGTTGATTATACAAAAGTATCTCCACATGTTTTTCGTCATTCATTCGCAAGCCATTTAATAGCAAATGATGCTGATTTACGAACTGTTCAGAAGATGTTAGGACACGCTGATATTGCCACAACCGAAATTTATACGCATATTTTGCAGGATAGATTGAAAAAGACTGTTGAAAAATCCCATCCTTTGGCGTATAGTAACAAAAAAGGATGTTAAATGAAAATTTTAAATAAATATATACTTAAACAGCTAGTTGTTAGCTTTTCATTGGTTTTGCTTGGGTTAACCATGCTGGTTTGGTTAACTCAATCATTGAGAATGATTGATATGATTGTGACAAAGGGTGTGTCTGTTCGTATTTTTTTACAAATGACATTATTAGTTTTGCCAAATTTTTTACAAATCTTATCCCCATTGGCACTGTTTGCTGTTATTTTATTTGTTTTTTCCAGAATGCAGGCTGATAAAGAATTAATGGTTATGCAAGCAGTCGGAATGTCTAATCGACAAATTATGAAACCTGTTTTGGGAATGGCTTGTATATTGATGGTTTTGGGATATATTATGACATTAAATTTAATTCCAACATCTTATGAAAAATTAAATGAATTACGCTGGAAAGTGCGAAATGATTTATCTCATTTACTGTTGCAAGAAGGGCAGTTTAATTCATTTAATAACGGATTAACATTATATATCAAAGAACGATTGGGGGATGGTTCCGTTCGCGGAATTATGGCTTATGATGCTCGCAATCCGAAAAAAATATCAGTTTTAATTGCACAAGAGGGCGTTATTTTTCAAGAGGAAGGTGGTTTTCAACTTGTTTTTCAAAAAGGAACCCGTCAAGAATTTAATCCTACAACAAAAGCTTTTTCTATTTTAAAATTTGATAAATATGGGATGTGGTTTAATGATAAAAAAAGTGATGCATCGACACGTAATTTAAATGCTGCCGAATATTCTTTATCATATTTAATCAATGTCAAACCGGAGGAAGCCCCAAATCCGGCAACATACCGTAAATATAAAGTTGAAATTTTAAAACGATTAACAAAACCGTTATATAATTTAACCTTTGCCTTTTTGGCTTTGTTTGGGATTTTGGCACCATTTTATAATCGGAGAGGACAAGTTGGGCGTATTAATTTTGTTGTTTTAAGTGCCTTACTTATTCAGTCTTTAAATTTGGCTTTTGAAAATTTAGCAACCAAAAATTTAATATTTACACCATTGTTGTTTATTAATGTGTTTTTACCGATTGTTTTAATTTATATCAGCATGACAAAAAAAAGAGTTTTTTCAAGAAAGATTAAACAAACTGCTTCTTTGTTTTTAAGTTTGTTAATTGTGGGTTATACAACAAGTGCTGCAGCTCAAATCAAGGTTGATCCGCAAATTCAGTTTGAAAAAGACCAGCCGGTTAATTTCGAGGCAGATACATTTTCGTATGATAAAAAAAATGATGTTTTAACAGCCTCCGGCAATGTTGTTGTAGAACAAAACAATACAGTTATTAAAACCGATACTTTTTCATTTTTTAGAAAAAAGAATTTGGTTGTCATGCCTAATAACGTACAAATAAAAACACCGGATGGTACAATTACACAAACGAAAAATGTTTCTTTTTCAGCAGACATGAATAATGTTATCGGTGAATCTATCGTGATGCGTTTATACGAAGGTTCTTTAATGAAAGCTGAACGATTAAAACGCACAGATAACGGACAAACAACATATTTAAAAAAGGCAACATTTACCCCTTGTGAAACGTGCGGAAACGAAGCCCCTCTATGGAAGCTTTCTGCCCGTCAAATCAAGCATGACGTACCAGCACAAAAAATGATTTTTACACATTCTTTTTTAGATGTTAAAGATGTGCCTATTTTTTATTTTCCGTATTTCAGTATTCCTGATTTTTCCGTTAAGCGGAAAACCGGTTTTTTATCACCGAGTTTTTCACATGGTTCTGAAATGAAACAAGGAATTAATTTGCCGTTTTTTATTGATATTGCCCATAATCAGAATTTGG
>JAFZGR010000040.1 GCA_017555325.1 Alphaproteobacteria bacterium
TATTTTATATTTTTTTACCCTCATCATCATGTTGAACTTATTTCATAGTCCTGTATAAAACGAACACAAATACTTTACTATTATCATCACAAGGCCTAAAAATAAATTCAGGGTGACAAAAAACAAAAAAAGATTAGAATCAGCTCGCATACTTTAACATTATCATCACGAAGCCCTGAAACAAATTCAGGGTGACAGCATGGAAAATTTACAAAAAAAAATACTTCTCCAATTATTTTTTTAATATAATCATAAAAAATAACAAATAAATTTTAACCACCAGTTAGAATAATGATATCAAGTTGTCGTTTTTTCAAACGATATAAAAATTTTAACCAATGTGTAGACAACTACATAAGGTTAAGATTTCTCCACATAATATAAAAATAATTTTAGAATGAATATAACAACAAACGGACTGGGGAAGTTTACAAAGAAGTAAATGACCCAGTCTGTTTGGCTTTTAGATATATTCTAAAATAATTTTTATTTGACGGAAACGTACACTCTGTCTTTAAAAGACCGTTTGAATTCTACAACACCATCAGCTGTTGCAAACAATGTGTGATCTTTTCCCATACCAACGTTTTCACCTGCACGATATACTGTGCCACGTTGACGTACAATAATGTTTCCTGAAATAACAGCTTGACCGCCTGATTTTTTCAAGCCTAACCGTCTACCTTCGGAATCACGACCGTTTCTGGTACTACCGCCTGCTTTCTTATGTGCCATGTTCTTTCTCCTTCAACAATTAAGCTTTGACGTCTGTAATTTTAACAAGAGTCAAATCTTGTTTATGACCTTTTTTCCGTCTGTAACCATGACGACGGATCTTTTTGAAAATAATGACCTTTTCACCACGTGTTTGTTTTACGATTTCACCGTTTACTTTTGCGCCTTCAACAGTCGGTGTTCCGATTTTGTCACCAACCATTAAAACTTCTTCAAAACTTACGGCATCACCGGCTTCACCAGCCAACTTTTCAACTAAGATGACGGAATCTTTTGTTACTTTGTATTGTTTTCCGCCCGTTTTAATTACTGCAAACATAATATTATCCCTTTACTTATTACTAAATAGGATTGTTTTTATATACGATTTTTTTTTATTTGTCAACTAAAAAAATTAAACTTTCCTATCTTTTACACAAATTATTTTTTACGCTGTCTATCTGCAACCATTTGACCTTGTAAAACAGCCTTTGCAGAATGAGTTTCTATCGCCATAGGCCATTTACCCCGAATAAATTCTCCCTGTTCTTTATTCCAATCCGGTTTTTGATCTGTTTTTTGCATAAAATAATCTTTTACATTATGCTTATCACAATAAGTATACACACGTTGACAGCGAGCCACGCTGATTTTATAATCTTCATAAACGGACAGAATACCTTTATCTGCATTAACATTTGGTTCAATTTCGGCAAACCTACGGTTTAAATTTTCAACAATTTTATCTTTGTCTGCATAATACAAATCAACATAGTCATCCCGTTGTTCAAAAAATGCCCCTAACCAATCCTTAAATACCTTTCGTTCACTCATACCTGTTGTTTGTGCATATGTAACCAATCCTTTTACTGCAATATCAGCAACAGTTTTGCCTTCTTTATTTTCAATGGAAAAGTCAACACCCTGTGCTTTTAAAGCCGCAACAACTTCTTTATTAAGCGGAGCCCCACCAACCAAATAAAATCCGGCATGTTCTCCTCGATTATTTAATCGTTTAAAATCATATCCGGCTTTGGCCATTTCGCTAATTAAACGAGGCGATAACCGACCATACGAAGCCAAATAATCTGCCGTTGTATATCCGTCCGGATTATCTTTATTACATCCCAATGGTTTATTTAAATCACATCCCCGTTGTTTTAAAACATCAACCATTTCATAATCAAATTTACCTCGCCCTAACAACAAACGCAACACTTCAATACCATCAGCAACACTCAGCGGTTGAGATGATGCACTCAATACAGAACGGATTTCTTGATTATCCTCCCCATGTTTCAAAATTGATTTTTCAGCTCTTGAAAGCATTTATCCTCCTATAATTAATTTACGATGTATAAAAAAAATACATCAAACTTATTCATTTGTCAATATTTTTTTCTTTACTTTTTCAACAAAGAAAGATACTTTTATATTTAGCAAAGGAGCGACAAATGAAAACCATAAAAAAAGAATCAAAAACAACCTTAAAAACATACTTTTTTACCGGCATTTTAGTAACGGCACCGGTTGCCATTACATTGTATGTTGCCTGGCATTTAATTACGTATATTGATACGAAGGTGACAGGACTAATTCCGGCTCAATACAACCCAAATGAATTATTACCATACGGTCTTCCCGGATTAGGAATTTTATTATTATTGGTTTTCTTTACGGGTGTTGGGATGTTAACCGCAAATTTTATCGGACAGGCATTAATTAAAGCCGGCTATCGTCTTATCAATCGAATGCCCGTTATCTCCGGCTTATATAACGCCATAAAAAAGATATTAGAAACGCTTATCGGCAACGATAAGAACAAAGCCTTTCGTCAGCCGGTATTGGTCGAATATCCCCGCCGTGACTTATGGACAATTGCTTTTATAACAGGCGACCCGTATCCGGAAGTTAAACGTAAATTAAATGACAATACATTACTTTCCATTTATGTACCGACCACACCCAATCCGACATCAGGATTTTTCTTATACGTCCCCAAAAAAGACGTTATCTTTTTAAACATCAGTGTTGAAGAGGCCTTAAAACTGATTTTATCAACGGGTATTATCAATCCAAACAATCCTAAAATCAAAAAAGCCATTCATAGGAAAAGATATCACAA
>JAFZGR010000041.1 GCA_017555325.1 Alphaproteobacteria bacterium
GACAGATAAAATACCGATAATGGCTAAAACCCCTAGAATTTCTACCATACTTCGTCCGGATTGTGCGTTCTTGTATTTTTTCATATTTTCTCCATAAGTCTTGTTGCATATTAATGAGTGTAATAAAAGGTACCTTTTTTTCCCGCTTCGAATCGAGGAAATCGAATTTTTGCGAAAATAAAAAATTATTGTTTTTATTGAATAATTTATTTAAAATCAAAAAAAAATCAAAAATATGAAAAAAATTGTTGCAATTATACGTACCTTTTTCTAGAGATGGTTGTTTAGTGTTGTATTTTAATGCATTTATTAGTATAACATTCTTATGATGTTTTAAAACATATGAAAAACCTCTGCGTTTTGAGCAGAGGTTACATTTTGTTTTGATATAATCAGATAATCATTTTTGACGTGTATTTTGGAAAGCTCTCATCCCGGTTGTTTCTTTCCATTTTGCAATAGTTTGGGTTTGTCCTTCTTGGCCATATAAGCAACCTATTTCACGAGCACTTAATGTGTAGGAAACAACTTCTGCGGTTTGCTTGTTCCCATCGGTATCAAACATGGCAAATCCGTTTGAAAGCCCTAAATACGTCATTTGTGTTGTGTTTTCATATTTGTTTTTTTCTTGCTGATCTTTTTGATAACAGCCATATATTTGAGCTGTAGCAGTAATAGCAATTGCCCAAGCACCTAATTTAGTTAAATTTTTTCGAATTTGTTTTGCTTTATATTCCGGAAATATATAAGTTTTTTCATCTTCATTGCCAATATTAACGCTGTAATCTTTTTCGTTCCATGAGATAAATCGTACATCTTTGGCACCTTTCATGGATTCTCCCTTATGATTATACAGAGTCCATGCGTTGGGTTCTGTTTTTACGGCTATGTATTTTTTATTTGTGCGGGCCATTTCATATGCTATTCCTTTTGCAAATTCTTTGCCGTCTATTGTTTTAAAGGTATAAGTTCTATTACCGTTATCGTTTGTACAATTAATTTTAAAATGTTCCATGTTTATTTGTTCTCCAATAGTATATTTTAATTAAAGTAAGTGTATATTGTTGACTTTGATATATATTTTATTTTTTATACAATATTTTAAAGTGTTCGTCAAGTATTATGAAAACATATTTCAAATACAGAAAAAACTATAATAAATTAGATATTATTTTTGCCTATAAAAAACACCGCTGAAAATATATTCAGCGGTGATAAAAACAACTGTTTTTTTGCTTATTTAATGCCTGTACCAATAAACGGAATAGGGGCGCTTCCATAAATATTAACAGGTAATTTCCCATCCCATTTTTGAACGGCTTCATAAGCAACCAAGTTTTGATTTTGACTTAATGCCTGTGACCGAATGCGCATACTTTCAGCTTCGGCTTTGGCACTTAAAATCTTTTGATTGGCTTCTTCTTCAATTTGTTTGGTTTTGTTTTTGGCTTTGATTGCATCTTGTGTTGCAATTTGTTTTTCCTCAATAGCCCGTTCAAATTGTGTGGAATAATTAATATCTTCAATTACAACGCCTTGAACTAAAATATGTGCCGGTTCTAAACTTTCTTTGAGTGATTTTAAAATTTCATCACTTGCTTTTTCACGGTTTGAAACCAATAAATCAGCTTCCCACTTGCCGATTGTATCCTTAACTGCTTTTAAAATTTGCGGAGCAACAACTTTTGTTTTATAATCCATACCAATTTCTTTATATAGTAAATGTGCAGAATTATCATCAACACTGCTGTTTACGGTAACAGATAAGTCCGCTTGTTGAACGTCTTTTGTATAAGAACTCATTTTTAAAGATAACCGTTGAACTTTTGTATCAATGGGTTTGATGTCTGTTGTAATAGGATTGTAGAAATAAATCCCCTCAGATAATGGTTCGCCAACGACTTCACCAAAACGGGTCTTAATACCTCTGTAACCAGTATCGATAACTGTAATTCCCGAAAAACTGATGCCAACACCTAATAAAATAACGGCAAGAATGGCATAAAAAATAACAGCATTTTTCATTATAAATTTCCTTTGATTTTTGAACGCCCTTTATGGGTTAATATTAAAATAGGGAACAACAACCAAACACTTAAATCAGTTTTTTTTGATATTGTTCCGGTTGATATTTTGTAAAGAAGAATTCCCAACAAGCTGAAAATCCAAATTGCAAAAATCAGTCTGAATAATAAGACGGTATAAATCATATTTATCCTCCCTGAAAATTAATTGATAACAGGAATATGCCAATATGTCAAGCAATTTAATTGTTATTTTGATAATTGATTTTATTATCTTAAAATGGTAGAAATACACTATTTATTGACACATGACATATCATATGATATAATAATAGAAATCACTAAATGAAAAGGAAGGAGGGGATGACAATGCAAGGAGTGGAAAATGCCTATATGTTATTGGCTCATCAGTTGCAATCGGCAATTGATAACAATGATATGATTGTTGTAAAAGATTTGTCGGCATTGTTAGACATCAGACGTATTCATTTTGTTGAAATGAATGAAGAAACAGACCGAAAAATATCTAAACCGGTTGAAATTTATGTTGCTGAACATGGGTCTGTTGCTGTTATGGAGTTTATTTTAGACATTGGCGGAGACATTAATGCGCGGGATTCGGATGGGAATACCCCTTTAATGATTGCTGTTAATGAAGAACGAAAAGATATGATTTCTTTTCTGTTAAAACAGCCGGATATTCAAATCTTTATTAAAAATAATTATGGTGAAACAGCAGAAACAATAGCTCAATTTACAAATGACGATGATATTATTTCTTCTTTAAACACTGTTTTACAAAATGAAAAAACACCGGTAATGTTTGATAGTTTACATTGTTATATGTAAATGATGATAGAATATGAATTAAAAGCAGGCTTATTTTTAGCCTGCTTTTATGTATTAATGTTGTGCAAATATCATCCGTTTTAATGGGTGATATCAATTTGTATGCTTGTTAAAAAGATAGAGAAAATATCGCTTGTGAGGGTCGTTTATTGAATGTTTTTAAAAGTTTTTATCTGAGATTTTATTGAAAATAGAGGAATAAGTACTTATTTTGAGCAATATGTAAGAGAGGAGGGTTAAAGATGAAACGTTTTATTGTTAGTTCTTTTATTTTGGGCAGTTTATATTTGTTAATGATAGGATGTTCTCGTCAAAGTGCTCAATTGCAATTTAATCAACAAGGATTAAAAAATCTGGTTAATCAATCGCAAACGGCTGTTTTGCAAAAACTAGGTCAACCGGATAAAATTATTCCACAGGAAAACGGGGATATTTTGTGGGTTTATACAACAACATATCAGCAATTTTCTGCCCCTGTTTCTCAGATATATATGAATCCCGAAAATAGTGTGTCACAAATTAATTCTGCCGGATTGTCTTCCTCATTCACTCCGCAGGTTTGTGTGACGACTTTTACAATTTCAGATAAAATTGTAAAAACCGTTTATACAGATGGGCGTTGTTTGTAAAAAAAACCACTTAATTCTTATTTTGTAAACCAAGGTTTCGGATCAATGGCCTGTCCGTTTTTACGGATTTCTAAATACAATTTTCCGTCACTTTGTAGCCGTCCGACTGGCTCGCCTGTTAAGATTTCCTGTCCCTCCGAAACATTTATTTGTGACATGCCTGCAAGTAATGTTAAATAATCATCTCCGTTATCCATAATTAACAGATGTCCATAACTTTTAAATGGTCCGGCAAACAAAACATTACCATGATACAGATTTGTAACCGTACTACCGCTGTTTGCCTGAATTCGCATTCCTTTGGTATGTAATCCAGCTTCTGTTACATCATTAAAGTTTTCAATAATTTGTCCTTTAACAGGGTAATTTAATTTTCCTTTTGCTTTTTTAAATGACCCCTTGGGAATGTTTGTTGTTGGTGTAGCCGTTTGTTCATATTTGTTTTGTGCTTTTATACGAGCAGCTTCTTCTTTTTTGCGTTTTGCTTCTGCTTCTGCTCGTTTTTTCTTTTCCGCCTCTAGTTTTTCAAGCAATTCTTTTAAGTCTTTTGCCTGATTGGCAAGAGAAACGATTTTTTTACGGGATTGATTGTGTTTTTTGTCGTATTCAGCTTGCAATAATGATTTTTGCTTAATCAGTTTATCCATTTGCGCATTTCGTTCATTCAGCTGTGCCTGAATGGTTTTAGCGCGTGTCGCCTGTTTTTCAATTTCCGTTTTTGTTTGTGCTAAATCCGATAAATCACTTAAAAATTTGGCATTCATGGATTGTACATGCGGGAGAGCGTAATTCATCATCATTTTACTGCGTAAATGAATGAGTGGGGATTGCGGTTCCAATAAAACAACTTCTGCCGGTCGTAAAGCCAATGTTTGCAATCCGCTTGCAACCTTTACAAGTTGTTTATCTGTTAATGCCAGATTTTTATTTAAATCATCTTCTTTTTCCTGCAAATTATTCAGTTTACGTTGCAATTCATTTAACAAGTCTTCTTTTTCCTGAACGGCTTTTGCCGAACGGACCATTTGCTTTTGAACTTTTTTAATTTCATTGGCAATTTCTGTTGATTTCTTTTTAGCTTCTTGTTGTGTTTGCCGTTCTTTTTTGAGTTGTGCTTCAATTTTACGCAAATCGTCCTGTGTCGGGGTAGCAAAAACCACCCCTGACAACAACAGACAACCAATACAACACATAGTTTTGAATAATTGCAAGGTATATATTCCTTTATTCTTGAATTAATAATGATTGACCAGTCATTTCTGATGGTTGATTTAAATGAAGTAAATCTAACAATGTTGGGGCAACGTCACATAAACGACCTTCTTTTAATCCAAGAATATTTTTTGGCGCATTTACCAAAACAGCTTGTACAGGGGTGTTCGTATGAGCTGTGTAAGGTGCTCCGGTTGCTTCATCAACCATACGTTCAGCATTTCCATGATCAGCTGTTACAAAAATAACACCGTCTTTTTCTTTAACGGCATCTACAACTCGACCCAAACAGGAATCAACGGCTTCAACGGCTTTGATAGCGGCGGATAAAATTCCTGTGTGTCCGACCATGTCTCCGTTAGCGTAGTTGACAATAATGACATCAAAAGAATCATTTTCAATGGCTTCAACCAATTTGTCCGTCACTTCATAGGCAGACATTTCTGGTTTTAAATCGTATGTAGCTACTTTGGGGGAGGCGATTAAAATCCGTTCTTCTCCGGGGAAAAGTGTTTCCTTGCCTCCGTTGAAGAAAAAGGTGACATGGGCGTATTTTTCTGTTTCGGCAATGCGTAATTGTTTTAATCCGGCATTTGAGACAACTTCTCCGAAAATATTTACCAAATCTTCCGGTGGGAACAATACTTTTAACCATTGATTATGTTCTGTGGAATATTCAGTCATGGCAACAGCTGTGACAAAATGAACCGTACGTGAACGGGTACTTAATGAAAAA
>JAFZGR010000042.1 GCA_017555325.1 Alphaproteobacteria bacterium
CCACACAGATACCTAAACATTCCTTTTAGTAAGATAAGTATAACATGAATAAAACGCAATAAAATATTCTTATTCATTTTGTTAAACAACAATTTATTATTCTATCGACCGAAATAAACGGCATTGATGCAACCCATAACAAAAAGCAGCCTTTACCAATGGCACCATTCTATGTTTAAATGATAATAATTTTTTTTCACTTATAACGTTATATCCGTTTTGAATAAGTTTATTTTTGTATTCATCGTTTAGTTTGTTGATAAACCAATATGTAAATTGCATCGAATAATTTTTCTGCTTTTTTAATCGGCTCAATGCAAGTTGGTTATATCTATCAGCAATAAAAAGCATTGTTTTAATAACTGGGAGTAAATCCTGTTGCAATATATTTTGAGGCGTAATATTTTTTAATCCGTGTTTTTCCAAAACTTCCTTTGGGATATAAATACGCCCGTGCTTGGCATCATCTTCCACATCGGTTATAATATTGTAATATTGTGCACTTCTGTATAAGGCAATAATGAAAGCTGTTATATTCGTATCTTTTTTTTCTTGAAAAAAACAATCTAAAATCAATCCAGGTGTTATGGAGGCTTTATAAATATAAGCATTTAGTTCACAAAAAGAAGGCGCTTTTTTAAACCCTTCCACATCTTGAGATATCCCTTGTACCAAATTAAGCATATCTTTTTTTTCTATTTGATATTTTTGGATAACATTTTTTAAATCAAGAGCCATTTTATATGGTTTTAAATCCGATGTTTCATCATATACAAAATTTAAAATCCGTTTAGCCTGATGGAGAGCATTATATTTAACAAGAAGGCAATCAGAATCATCAACAAGATTATCCAATGTACGTGCAAAAGCATATATAACGGTAATATCTTTAAGTACATTTTTTATTTTTCCACTCAAAAATTTTGAATTTAAAAATGGGCGAAACCGCTTGGTAAAAACATTTTCATAATATTGATTACCAATCCACGGAGGAAAATCAAAACTTAAATACACTTGAACAGGAATATCTTTTTGTGAACGATCCCCATAGATAATTTTTTTATTCCGTTTTTTCATTTTCAAATCCAATATATTCCAATCAAAACTTTCTTTTCTAAATTCTCTATCTAAGATGTTAAAATTTTTATATAAAGTCTATCAAAAAAACTAAAAAACACTTAAAATGGATTTACTTTAATACAAAAAATAAAAACACCCGATACTTTAGAAGTTTCAGGTGTGATAGATGTTAAAACAATTTAGAATAAAAACTTTTGAGCTTCTGCCAATTCTTCTGGAGTATTAATATCTGCTGGAGCATCTTCAATTAACTTTACAGAAGGAACCACCAAAGCATAAATACTCATACCATTTTCCAATGCCCGCAATTGTTCCAATTTTTCAATATTTTCCAAAACACCGACAGGATAAGAAATAATTTCTTGTAAAGCTTTTGCTCGATATACATAAATACCAATATGCCAATATGCAAAATTATAAGCATCCACATTATCTCTGTTAAACGGAACAGCTGAACGAGAAAAATAAAGAGCTCTGCCAAAATTTTCGCCCTCTTTTAAACCCATTGCAATTTTAACATGTGATGGATCCTGAATATCAGCCTCATCCGTAATTTTCATTCCGACAGTAACAATATCTGCCCCTGTTTTTTCCATAATATCAACCAATTCCAAATTTAATTTTGGATCAACGTTAATACCATCTCCTTGAAAACTGATTGCAATATCATATTTTGTTCCGGTTGGATCAATTTCTTTCAAGGCGGCGGCAATTCTATCCGTACCGGAAGGAAGAGATGGATCCGTTAAAATACATTTTGCTCCAAATGACTGGGCAACATCTACAATTTCCTGATCGCCGGCAGCAATATAAACATCTTCTGCCGGATGCACTTTTAAAGCATGCTCATAAACATGTTGAATAAGCGGTTTACCATTAATTATTGCCAATGGCTTATTGGGCAATCGAGTTGACTTTAATCTTGTCGGAATAAGGACTGCTACTTTTGACATGCTTCAAACTCCTTTCTGATTTTATTAATCACTTCCTGTTTAGCTGGTTCCGGATATTTTTTTGCCGGCTGATTCCAAACTGTACCCGGCCAATACGGATCTGTTTCATATCGACAAATCACATGTACATGTAATTGTGGTGTTAAATTACCAATCATTGCCACATTTGTTTGAGTCGGATGAAATAACTTCGTCATAAGCTGTTCTGCTATTTCCATTTCTTTCATCAAATCTATCCGTTCATCCGTTGTTAAATCTAACATATTACGAACATTTTCTTTACGCGGAACCAAAAAAATCCATGGACACAAAGCATTATCTTCAAACAACACTCGACAAAAAGGCAAATCACATATAAAATCTTTTTTTTCCAAAGAGGGATGTAAACTAAATGCCATATTGATTAACTCCTTTCATTAAAAAGAATCTTTCTAATAAAATATTTTCCCCAAATTTATTTTTAACATAATCAGGTACAACATGTTGACGTTGATAAATATCTGTTAATGTTTGTCCCTGTTGTAATAAATACCCCGTAATACCAGTTTGCGTGATTAAAACCGTTTTTAATCCGACCGAATGCCCACCTAAAATATCCGTTTCCAACATATCTCCAACCATAATGGTTCGTGCAGGGTCAGATTGCGTTTGTTGTAATGCAAACTCAAAAGCAACCGGATTTGGCTTGCCAAAATAAACAACATGCCCACCATGATCTTCATACCATTTACCAACAGCTCCTTGTGCAGGTAACATCCTGCCTCCCCGCATAAAAAAACGATCCGGATTTGCACAAACTGCCGGCAAATTCCGCTCTAAAGCCCGATTTAAAACAGGCAAGAAATGGTCAAAATTATCTTCCTGTGCTTCTGTTTGAACACTGCTTAAATATAAAATATCCGCATTTTCAATATTTTTCGTTTCATGTGCAGATACATCTTCAAATAATGCTGGATTTGCTCCGCCTAAAACATAATAAGAATATGCCTCCTTTTGTGCCAATTGCTCAAAAAGACCTTGTTTTAATGCAGCAGCACAAACATCTCCGGAAGTAATCACATCATCATAATGAACTCCTTGAATTAACCCTTTTTTTTCCTTCGAAGAAACAAAAGAAGGTTTTAAGGCCGTCATATTTGTCAATATGTAAATTTTTTTCTTATTGTCTTTTAAATATTTCAGCATATCCAATACATTGGGATAAAAATTTGAACCATCCCACAGTACGCCGTACATATCTAGAAAAAAAGTATCAAAATCGTTTGTTAATTCAGATAAATCCGTAATAAATCTCGGTGTGTTATTTTGCTTCATATCCTATTAATTCCGTTTTTTTTCGTTCATAAAAATCACGAGCTTCACAAATGAGTGCCCTTGCATTGTCAGGACCTAAAAATGTTTCAATACGTACTTCTTTTTGTTCCAAAACCTTATAATCCTCAAAAAATCGTTGCAATGTTTTCAAGGTATGAGGCGGCAATTGGTCAATATTAGAATAGCAATTATATAAAGGATCGTCTTCATGAATGGCAATAATTTTATCATCCGACTCTCCACCATCAATCATTTTCATAACACCGATCGGTCGGGCTCGCATAATACATAAAGGAGAAACCGGAAATTGACTTAATACCAAAATATCCAACGGATCATTATCATCACCGTACGTTTGCGGAATAAATCCGTAATTTGCAGGATAATGAACAGCACTGTATAAAATTCTATCCACCTTCAATAATCCGCTTTTTTTATCTAACTCGTATTTTATTTGCGAACCTTTGGGAACTTCAATAATTGCCGGAATAATATTCGGAAATTCTGAATAATGTTCCACCTGATGCCAAGGGTGCATTGTATGTCCTTTCATTTGATTAGCATAGTATTTTACTTTATCACGGGAATTCGATTTGTCAAGTGTAAATACATAACACATCCGAATAAATACACTTTTTCTAAAAATATCCTTGCATTCTAATTTATTTTTGCTACACTAAAATTTATAGTACTAATAACACTAAAAACAGAAAGGGGTAAAAAAAATGATATTTTTAGTTATTTTAGGAATTATTGTTGTAGCTTTATATGTGATTGGGGTCTATAACGGATTAGTGACCGGTCAAGTTCAAACAAAAGAAGCTTGGAGCACCGTCGACACACAATTAAAGCGGCGATACGATTTAATTCCAAACATAGTTGAAACAGTGCGCGGTTATGCAAAACATGAATCAAAAACATTAGAAAACGTAATCAATGCCCGTAACATGGCCATGAGCATTAATGGTTCTTCCGTTCAAAAAGAACAACATGAAAACATGTTGTCTGGTGCATTAAAATCTATTTTTGCTTTATCAGAAAGCTATCCGGACCTAAAAGCAAATCAAAACTTCTCACATTTGCAACAAGAATTAGCAGATAC
>JAFZGR010000043.1 GCA_017555325.1 Alphaproteobacteria bacterium
AAATTTCCAACACCGGTTATCCGTGTGCAAGACATTACAGATCAACCCGTTAAGAATTATGGAAAAACATTTTGGACAGTATTCAACCGTACATAGATGAAGATATACAAGATAATGATATATATATTCCGGGTCAGGTCCAAAAAATTACTGATCAGAAGAAATTACCGACACAAGGTACCTCTCGCGGGGATAGAACAGAATAAAGGATGGATTCCATAAAATAAATATATAGAAGATACATTTTGTGCGATATTTAGACAAAAAGTTTATGAAGCAAGATTTTTGGCTGAACTTGATAGTATCCCATCGAATGCAGAAAGAAACATGCCGAACAAAAATTGGGCAAAAAAATCCTCTTAAAAGATGATGCAGAAATGATGTGTTTCAGAGTCTCCCAAACTCTTTCTCAATTTTGTGATAATAAATCTTCATTTAAAGATATGCCAATCATCAAACAAACAAGAACAGTCGGCAATTTTCTTTTTAATGGCAAGGCTTACGAACAATCTTATGTAGCAAACAGATTAAATAAAGCAGAAAAATCCTCAACGGCAAATGCTTATTTGAATAAAAAAAGAAAAGAATCTCGTCAAAGAGGATGAATAACTGTTCAATTTCCAAAAACAAAAGCATTGCTGAATAAATAAGGCTTTATTATTATCTAAATCCTCACAGATTCCACCCCATTAACTAACATCTGAACGTTATATTAAATATCTTTGAATTAAACTCCCCTTCCTTTGGTTCCTAATCTTTGAACTAAACAAATATCCACATCCGAATTAACAAGATTAGACACATTGTGCAAATAAAAAATTTAACATACTAATTGAACAAAACAATTTAAATTTTTAATTCTTTCACAAAAAAATTTTTTGAAAAGAAATTCCCTTATATTATTGTTGGAACAATATACTATGCATCTTCTTGTATATTTCGGTATTATCTTGTTCTCCTGCAAAGAGCTTTGCATGCTTACCATAAGCATAAACAGAAACATCTGAAGAAGTATGTTTTTCCGTTGTAAATTGACATGTATCCGTCAATCCACCCGTTTCATGATCTGCTAATACAATCAATGTCGTATCCGGATTTTTATACACAAAATCAACCGCATTCATAACAGCTAAATCAAAATCGTACAATTCTTCCTTCATTTCGTTAAATTTTCCGGCATGTGAATTTGTATCAATTTTTGCGCCTTCAAACAAAGCAAAAAAAGCTTTTTTATCAGATGTTTCAGATAATTTTTTTAATTTTTTAAAAACAGATTCTGAAATGTGAGATACCGGAACAATAATATCCATATTCTGAGATGCTTTTTGTTTATATCCTTCAATTTCTTCATTATTTCTTCTATCAATAACATGTGCATAAAATGCCGAAGGTGTCGCACCTGTTGAATAATCGGTAGAATAAATACCAACAGCTATATTTTTTTGTATAGCTTCTTCTGCAATCGTTAAACAATCTTCTTGATTGGGCAATTTTCCCAAATAACCGTTATTTGTTTTTTGCCCACAGGAATATGCTGTTGCCGATGCCGCCGAATCTGTCACTTCTGCATTTGCAGAACGCGTATAAATCATCCCACTTATCGGTAAAGATAAAATATACACAGGTTTTGATTGATGCGCACAACGCAAATGATTGGTACCCATACCATCTCCAATCATTAAAATAACATTATCAGCATTTGCAAAAGTTGGTCCAAAAAACATCAAAAAACATAAC
>JAFZGR010000044.1 GCA_017555325.1 Alphaproteobacteria bacterium
AAGAGAAATTATTGGGTTTAAAGCGCCGAATAATCCTACAAATTATAAAATTGTTATGCGTTTGGCAGAACAAAAAAAACGAATGGATATGGAAACTCAAAAAGAAAATCATCATTCAAATTCAGGTAAGGGAATAGAATTATCAGTACAAAATACGCTTAAAATTGATGCATTTGTGAAGCTTTGGAATGTCAAATTTAATGAAACGACCAAACAGATGGAAATTTCGTTAAAAGATGGCAGTCATCCGCTAAAAGCGCATCAGGCTTTAAAAAATATGGGTCTGTGTACCGATGCCGTTATTGACAAACAAACCAAACGCCCAAAAATGTTTGTTGCTGATATGAACAATAAAGCAAACACCAAAATTATTCAAGATATTGTTGTTCGTTTAGAACAATTGAAGCGTCAGGACAATCGGTTAAAATAAATTCTGGTTATCATTTGTTTTTATGAATGATGTTATTTTGATAATAAAACACTTTATTATTGATGGCAGATAAGTGATGATTGTGCCGAAAACAACGGGAAAAATAATGTAAAGTGCAAATATCAGATATTTGGGAAAAGAAAAATTATTGAAAAACAAACAATAAAAAATCCCTTAAAGATAAGACTTTAAGGGATAAATGGTGCCGATTGGGTGATTCGAACACCCGGCCCACGCATTACGAATGCGTTGCTCTACCAACTGAGCTAAATCGGCTTTACTTATTTGCTTATACATTTTTTTTTATTAAAATGCAAGTAAAAAAATTATCCTTTGAGCACTTTATTCTTTTTTTTGTAGAAAAGTTTAAAAGGATAGTTGGTTAATATTAATATAATAACTTTTATATAATACATAACAGTATTGCTGATTATTTCGTTTGCTTGATTTAGTTTAACCTTTAAATACACCTATCAATGTTTCAGAATTTAAAGCTACGCATAGAAAACAGAACAAGAAACTACTAATCAAAATAATGTCATTCAAATGTATTTAGAAAAAATATGGAAAGAAGAGTTAAATAGAAACTTACAAAATGCAAACAAAATATACATAAAATGATAAGACCGACAATCGCATTAAAAATTTTTACCCATTTCCTTTAAGGCTAACCGAATTAATTCTCCGGTTGATATATCGGTATTTTCTTTGAGTATTTGAGCAATTACAATCCCCGCTTCTGTTCGAGCGTATCCTAAATTGACAAGTGCCGATAAGGCATCATCTAGTATTTTGTTGCTTATTTGATTGTTTGTTGTTACACCGAGTATTTGCAAATCTTCATTTGTACCCAAACTACCAAGTTTTCCTTTTAATTCCGTTACTAACCGAGTTGCCAATTTAGGACCTATTCCGGAAACACGTGTAAATGCTTTGGCATCACCGGACATGACTGCCATTTGAATTTCTTGCACAGATAAAGCGGATAAAATAGCTAATCCAACTTTTGCACCTACACCTTGAACAACGGTTAGTGTATTAAATAAATCTTGTTCTGTAGGTGTTAAAAAGCCAAATAATCGAATGGAATCTTCACGGACCTGTGTTTCAATGAAAAGTGATACAGGTTGATTAACACCAGATAAGTTTGAAATTGTTTTTGTAGAACAAAAAACCCGATATCCTACACCTGATACATTAACAATAATATATCCATCCCAAATACTGTCTAAAGTACCTATTAACTTTGCAATCATATCCATTTATCCCTTCAAAATAAATCATAACAAAACGTCATTTTAAAATCAAGAATATTTATTGTTAGTGTTGTATGATTTTTTATTGCCAACAAAAAAAGGCATAAAAATTTTCAAAATAAAAAGCGGGGAAATCCCCGCTTTATTCAAAGAACGTCCCCTCTAAAACCTAAATTAGGCCATAGCTTTTTTTGTTTTTTGAATAGATTGTGCTTTAACTGATTTAGAAGCCAAAGAACATGCACTTGCTTTTACAGCTGTTTTTTTGGCTGTTGATTTTGTAGCAGATGTTTTACATGATTTTGTAGATTTTTTACAGCATGCATTATTGTTTGAACCAGCAGCAAACAATTGTTCGCAAGCTTTAATCCAACACTCTTTTTCTTGACCTTCCGGACGACCTGCTTGTTCCCAAATGTAATAAGCAGCTACCCGAATATTGTCTTCGTTTAATTGATTTGTCATTATTAACTCCTTAATATAAATTCAAAACCCGATTATCAATATAAAACAAATATTCTTTCTTTGCAATGGTTTTTTGGTTTTTTTTCAAAAAAAACACACTTTTTTAATGTATTTTATACAATAACGCCCTTATTTAAACACTGTTTTAATTTTTTTGTATTTGCGAAACAAACAATACCCTACCCCTGTATAGATTTTGTTAACTTTTAACCCTTTTTAAAATTGAACTTTTTTGCGAATCGTTTTTTTATACTCCCTATGCCTATATTTATATGATTTTGTTTTAATTTTTTAATTGTATGAAAAATATTTTTTACAAGAATCAAAATTTGAGTTATTAGAAACGCATGTTTATTGCTTTATTTTGTTAAAAAAAATATCCAAAAATACAAAAAAGCCACCATGTTTTTTAAGAAAAAGGCAAAAATAAGGATAAACCAAAAAAATATTTGATGTTTTTAATAAAAGCATGCATCTTCGTTTTTTGTTAAATTAGAAAAAATATTCATCAAAGTAATTTTATGTGTATTCGAAATTATTCATTTTAAAAATATATCCATGGAAGGATATTTAGATTGTTAAATGTATATATGTATTTATTTACCAGATGTCTAATAAACATATTTTTTAATATATAGATATCTATATTCTTGATTCGGTGATCAATATGGATAGATGTAAAAAAAGGTACGTTAAAACGCAACACTTTTTTTCACTTTTGATGATTTTTTTTGATTTTAACTAACTAATTCAACTAAAACAACAATCTTTTTGTTTCTTAAAAATCCAATTTTCCCGATTCGTATACGGAAAAAAAGGTACCTTTTATTACACTCGTTTTATAACTAATATTTTATAAAAGGGGTGTATTATGAAACAAACAATACAAAAAGAGTGTCAAAAACAAATAATTTCAGATGAAAAAGTCGTTCAACCAAGTACATTAACCAATCCAATGGAAAAAGGGCGTTCAATGCTTGAAATACTTGGTGTTTTAGCCGTTATCGGGGTTTTAAGTGTTGGCGGAATTATGGGTTATAAATACGGAATGCTAAAATATCGTGTGAATGAAACCATCAATGAGCTGAATATTATGGCAAACACGTATGGTGTGCAAATGCAACAAATGGCAGAAGACCAAATCTTGCCGGCTGAGGGTGAATTACTCAGTGAAGAAAATGCCATTACCCGCATGGGATACGGGTATGAAGTGCTCGGTTTTGATAATCATTTTGAAATAGCCTTGTTTGATGTGCCAAATCCGGAATGTGAACAATTACAAAAAACAGGCTGGGAATTGCCGTATGAAATTAAAGCAGAAACAGTAACGGCAGAAAGTTGTGGGGAATTGGTTTATTACATTGATAATGGTTTAACGGGTACTTTAACAGAATATATTGATTCAGATGAAGAAGATGCTGATGATGAAACAGATAAAAAATGTGGATTATATGGGCATTGGAATGGAGAAAAGTGTATTTGTGATACCGGTTATATGGGTAATAAATGTCAAAATTGTGATATGAATGCCGGATATCGGATGCAAGATAAAACAGGTCGCTGTTATAATACAGAGGATTATAATTTATGTACCCGTGAAGATTTTTGTAATGGGCATGGAACTGTTGGTGGATTCAATCCGGTTTGTAACTGCTATTCCTGTGACGAGGGTTATTATGGTGTTCATTGTGAAAACAAGGTAGAAGAAAATGATAAAGTTTGTAACGGCCATGGTTCTTGGGAAGAAAAGTGGTATAATGGAAATGCTTATTATTTTGATGGGGGTGGATGTCTGTGCAAAGCCGGTTATTATGGACGTAATTGTGAGACAACAAATCCTGATGAGGTTTGTAGCGGACATGGAGTAATCGGACAAAATGCCTATGGATATTGCTCTTGTTTAGACGGTTGGTCCGGAGAAAATTGTGAAATTGAACAACCCGCGAAAGAATGTGGTATTCCAATCGAAAATGGCTATAGATATTCCGGTTATCCTATATATACCAACGGTGAAGCCACTTGTCAGTGCCTTATGGGATATTACGGTGAAAAATGTGATCAAAAATGTACAAATTCTTGTGCTAATGGAAGTCCGGTTTATAAAGACGGAAAATGTCAATGTACTTGTACTGGTAACACATCAGAAAAATATTATGCAGACACCTGTGTAACATGTCCCAGTTGTAAATATGGAAATTCCAATTCCGGAACTGCAGAGTATAATGTAGCAAAACAAAGTTGTGAATGTAAATGTTATTCGGGATATTATGGTAAAAATTGTGAAAATAAATGTGATAGTTCGACTATCTGCAATAATCATGGTTATACGCGGTATAATACCGAAACACAAAGTTGTGAATGTAGTTCCTGTCATTCGGGATATTATGGTAAAAATTGTG
>JAFZGR010000045.1 GCA_017555325.1 Alphaproteobacteria bacterium
CATTAGATACAAATGCATGTAATGAATGCCCAAAATGTGGAGAATTGGTTCGTCCACACCATGTTTGCGAATCATGTGGCACTTATAACAAAAAAGAAATTATCGTTAAGGCCGAAACAGAAACAAAATAAGGATACAAGTTTTGAGCAATACCTTAGTCATATCAATTGATGCCATGGGTGGAGACAATGCGCCGGAAGCGGTCATTGAGGGTGTTGCCCGTGTTGCAAAAAAAGATGATTCTGTCTTTTTCTTCTTGTTCGGTGATGAAGATAAAATCAAAAAGTTAGCTGATATAAATCGCTTACCGGATAATCGTTATAAAATCCATCATACAACAGATGTGATTAAGGGTGATGCAAAACCATCCATTGCTATTCGCTCCGGTCGGGAAAGTAGCATGTGGAAAGCGATTATGTCCGTACGAAACGGGTATTCAAAAGCTGTTGTGTCTGCCGGAAATACTGGGGCATTAATGGCAATGAGTAAAATCTGTCTTGGTACTTTATCCGGTATTGATCGTCCTGCAATTGCCGGTGTAATGCCTGCATTGACAGGACCGATTGTTGCTTTGGATTTGGGTGCCAATGCGGAGTGTAATTCCCAAAATTTAGTTGAATTTTCTATTATGGGTCACGTTTTGTATCGGGTTTTATTCCAAGCTGAAAAGCCGACAGTCGGCTTGTTGAATATCGGTTCAGAAGAAACAAAAGGCAGAGATGAAATCAGAGAAGCTGCAACCGTTTTAAAAGGTTTGACAGATAAAGTTAACTTCATCGGATTTGTTGAAGGTAATGATATTTGTGCAGGCAAATCAAACGTTGTTGTATCTGATGGATTTTCCGGAAATATTGCTCTCAAAACCATAGAAGGGACAGCAAAATTTATTACGTCTACACTCAAAGAAACGGTTCGTAAATCTTTTGTTGGTTCTTTGGGTTTTTTAATTGCACGACCGGCTTTAAATAAATTAAAGAAAAAAATTGATCCACGCATGTATAATGGAGCAATGTTTTTAGGGCTTAATGGTATATCGGTTAAAAGTCATGGCGGAGCAGATGCATTTGCTTTTTCATGTGCTGTAGAAGCCGCTATTCGCATGGCTCGTAATGATTTATGCAACAAAATAAAAACAGAATTAAAACATGTAATGGATGTTGATGTGCCGGATATCTCCGGAGAAGCGTAAACACTAACTGAAAAGGATTTCCCATGAAAGCAGTCATTCGTGGTTTTGGCGGTTATTTACCAGAAAAAACACTTACTAATTTTGATTTGGAAAAAATGGTTGAAACAAGTGACGCTTGGATTCGGGAAAGAACAGGGATTCAGGTTAGACACATTGCTTCTGACAATGAGTACACATCTACATTAGCCATAAAAGCAGCACAAGAAGCTTTAAAAAACGCCAATATGACCGGAAAAGATATTGATATGGTTATTTTGGCAACAACGACCCCTGATGATACAACACCGGCAACGGCTGTACAGGTTCAAGCAGCTATTCAAATGGATAGAGGATATGCTTTTGATGTACAAGCTGCTTGTTCAGGTTTTATGTATGCATTGAGTATTGCAAATCAGTATATTTTATCCGGTAGTGTTAAAAACGCTTTGGTTATTGGGGCTGAAACATTATCCCGTATTGTCGATTGGTCAGATAGAAATACTTGTGTATTATTTGGGGATGGGGCAGGTGCTGTTGTGTTAAGTGCTGCAACTACGGAAGAGGAAAAAGCAGGAACCGGTGTGTTGGATATTGTTTTGCATTCGGATGGCAACTGTCGTCAATTATTAACAACAACCGGTGGTGTTTCCCGCACACAGACAGCAGGACATGTTTTAATGGAAGGCCGTGAAGTTTTTCGACATGCGGTAACAAATTTAGCCGAAGTTGCAACAGAGGTTATTACTCGAACAGGGATAAAATTATCAGACATTGATTTCCTCGTTCCTCATCAAGCAAATGTTCGTATTGTCGAAAGTACGGCAAAAAAATTAGAAATTCCGATGGATAAAGTTATTTTAACTTTACCGGAACAAGGAAACACATCAGCCGCATCCATTCCTTTAGCCCTTTTTGAAGGTGTTAAAAGCGGCAGATTAAAAAAAGGACAATTAATTTTATTGGATGCAATGGGTGGTGGTTTTACATGGGCTGCTGCACTTATTCGTTTATAAAAAAACACTTGCAGTTCAAGAAAATATATGGCATTATTTTAAAGAATTTTTAATAAGGAGAGAAAAAATGGTACAAAGAACAATTACACGTGCTGATATTGCAGATGCAATTTATAGTGAACTTGGTTTTTCACATGCCGAATCATTCAAGTTAATTGAACAAATTTTGGCCAATATCATTGAAGCATTAGCAGATGGCGAAACAGTTAAACTTTCTAAATTTGCAACATTTATTCCACATGCAAAAAAAGAACGGGTTGGTCGTAATCCGAAAACCGGCGAAAAACACGCTATTACACCGCGTATTGTTTTATCATTTAAAGCTTCTAATTCTTTGAAAAATGCTTTAAAATCCGGTACGGCATGTTAAAAACAGAAAACGCTTACAGAACAATTACAGAAGTCGCAGAACTATTACAAGTTCCGGCTTCTGTATTACGTTTTTGGGAAACGCAATTTCATCAGATAAAACCAACAAAACGAATGGGAAGACGGTATTACCAGGCAGAAGATGTTGTTCTGTTAGCACGGATTCGCGATTATTTATATAAAGAAGGCTTTACAATTAAAGGCGTTCAAAAACGCTTAAAAAATGCGTTTAAAAACGAAAATGTTTCAGAAATAAACTCTTCACAAAACAAAGCAGAATCATCGGATGCGTTGATTGAATCTTTGAGTGATTTAAAAAGATATTTAGCAGATTATATATAATTAACCATCTATTAAGTTACCTGTTTTTGCCATATTAAAAACATTGAAATTGGTTTACATAGAATTAATATTTTAGTAGCATAATCTATTTTTTTTGTTTTCACACTACTGATAATTGTAAGAAACCTTCATTATCTTAAACCTCGTTTGTTATTTTAAAGCTTTTTTAATTTTTATCTGACCAGAATAGACCATCCCCATCTACTCTCA
>JAFZGR010000046.1 GCA_017555325.1 Alphaproteobacteria bacterium
TGCGGACGAATATCAAACGGCATAGATAAATGATGTCCTTCCGGTGCATGAGCCATAGCAATTTGAGGTGTTAATGAACTTGTTGCCCAAGTATCCATAATATCTTTATCACCGACAAAACCATTCGGTTGATTGCGTTGTGTTTCCGTATAACCGGCAGGAACAGCAATCATCGGATCAATAGGCAATTCTTCAACACTCGGATAAATCGGAGCATCGTAATCAATAACACCTTTTTCGTTAATTTTATACCAAACAGGGAAGGGAACTCCGAAAAAGCGTTGACGGGAAATGCACCAATCTTGATTTAACCCTTCAACCCAAGCTTCATAACGAGATTGCATGTGTGCTGGAGTCCATTTAATTTTGCGACCCATATCCAATAATTCATTTTTTAAATTTAAAATAGAAACAAACCATTGACGAGAAGAAACAAATTCCAAAGGAACAGATCCTTTTTCATAGAATTTAACCGGATGCATTAACGGTTTTGGTTCTCCGACCAAATCACCGCTTTCCCGCAAGAATTCAACAATTTTAGTCCGAGCATCTTTAACTTTTAATCCTTTGATTTGTTCATAATAAGAGACTGCTTTTTCGGCATTTAAAGAAACAAAATTACCTTTTCCGTATTCAATATCCATTAAACGACCATCCAAACCGATAATTTGTTTAATCGGTAAACCGGATTTTTTCCACCAAGCGACGTCAGCAGCATCCCCGAATGTACAAACCATCATAATACCGGTTCCTTTGTCCATTTCAGCATGTTCAGACGGCACAATCGGAACAGGAATGTCAAACAACGGAACAATGGCTTTTTTACCAAAGAAAGGTTTATAGCGTTCGTCATCCGGATGAGCAACAACGGCAATACATGCTGGTAAGAATTCCGGACGGGTAGTTGCAATGGTAAATTTTGTATCGGAACCTTCTACACCGAAGTGAATATCATGGAAGAAACCAGCTGTTTCTCTGTCTTCAATTTCGGCTTGTGCAACAGCTGATTGGAACGTTACATCCCACATAGTCGGAGCTTCAACGGATTTGGCTAATCCCCGATGGACTAAATCCAAAAATGATTTTTGTGCTTCCCGACGTGATTTTTCATCAATTGTTGCATATTTTAAGCTCCAATCATAGGAATGACCGATGTGTCGGAAAATATCTTCAAAAACCTTTTCATCATTAGCAACCAATTCATCGCAAGCCTCAATAAAGTTTTGACGAGAAACATCTTTGCGTGGTTCTTTTGATTTTGGATCATGAACCGGTTTAAAATCAGGATCATACGGCACATTAGGATTACATGCAATATTAAAATAGTTTTGAACCCGACGTTCTGTCGGCAAGCCGTTATCATCCCATCCAATTGGGTAAAAAATGGATTTGCCGAGCATTCGATTATACCGAACCATTACATCTGTTTGTGTGTAAGAAAAAATATGTCCGATATGTAAAGATCCCGATACAGTTGGAGGAGGGGTATCTACAACAAATGTATTTTCACGAGAAGCTGTTTTATCATATTGATAAACGTTGTTTTCTTCCCAAAAACGAATACTGCGTTCCTCCATAGCTTCCGAATTGAATTTATCGTCTAGTTTTCTGGTTTCCTTGTATTTTGACATTTTTTTCCTCATATTAAATAACAAAACATAAAACTGGCATTATCATAACTGATACATCATTAAAAATCAA
>JAFZGR010000001.1 GCA_017555325.1 Alphaproteobacteria bacterium
GCATTAAACAGAAAAGTGCGTATTTTCCCAAACAATGTTATTGCCGGAATGTTTGGAATAGAACAAGAACACTTCTTTGAATTAGAAGCATCAGAAAAAGAAGCTGTAAAAGTTGCACCGAAAATTCAATTTTAAAATTTCGGAGTTTTTATAATGGGAAAATCCATTACGGCATTTGAACACATCCAGTCAAACAATTTTAAAACAATATTGTTGATATTATTGTTTCCTTGTTCATTGATTGCATTATTTTATGTTGTTTGCTTTTTCATCTATATGGGACAATATCAAAATGCATTACCGATGATTAACAAAACCGTATTACAGGGAATGCCAATTATTATCGGTATTGCATTGATTTGGATGTTCATTACTAGTTTATGGGGCGACAAAATGATGTTGGGTTTTGCCGGCGCAAAACAACTCCAAAAAACAGATGAAAACAGACATATCTATTTATTGGTAGAAAATACGGCACTAATGGCCGGTTTACCCACACCGAAAATTTATGTAATTGATGACGATTCACTTAATGCTTTTGCGACAGGTTATTCTCCTAAAAAAGCATCTATCGCCTTAACAACAGGAATTATAAAAAAATTATCACCTCTTGAATTACAAGGAGTAATCGCCCACGAACTGGCACATATCGGCAATAGAGACATTCGGTTAAATATGATGTTAATCGCCGGTGTAGGTATTTTTGGTTTGCTAGCAGATGGATTTTCCCCCTTGCGCAGAACACCTGAATTTACTCGAAAATCCGGCATTTCTGTTAAAACAGGCACTTCGTCATCAAAAAACAAAGACAACGGTTTTTTGTTACTTTTAGCCATTTTTATCACATTAATGATTTTTCATCACATTATTGAACCGCTTTTATTATTAGCTGTATCCCGTACACGTGAATTTGCAGCAGATGCTACCGGTGCAATGATTACACACCATCCGCAAGCATTGGCCGATGCCTTAAAGAAAATATCAAAAGACTCAACCGTAGAAGTTTTAGAAAACCACAAAAATATGGCACAAGCCTGTATTTATGCGCCCTTTAATTCCAAACCGCTTTTTTCCCTTTTCTCAACCCATCCAAGTGTTGAAGATCGGATTAAACGATTAGAACAAATGGCTGGAAATGCAATCATTTAACCGGAGAACTAATGATGAGCACAGAAACATATATCCGCCCCAGTTGGGATGATTACTTTTTGGAAGTTATGCGGGCATTAGCAAAACGAGCAACCTGTGCTCGTGGGCGAACGGCTTGTGTTATTGTAAAAAACAATCAAATCATTGTTTCTGGATATGTTGGTTCTCCACCTAGTTTACCACATTGTGATGATGTCGGACATCTTATGAAAAAAATGGTCAATGAAGACGGAACAATATCAGATCATTGTGTTCGAACTATTCATGCAGAACAAAATGCTATATGCCAAGCAGCAAAACGAGGCGTTTCCATTGACGGAGGAACAATTTATTGCAAACTAGCCCCTTGTCGAACTTGTGCAATGCTATTAATTGCCTGCGGAATAAAACGTGTTGTTGCTGAATATAAATATCATTCTGGCAGTGAAGCCGAACAAATGATGCGAGATGCCGGAATTCAGATAGATTATGTTAACGACGAAATTTTATCATATAAAAAGTAATCTAAATATAGTTATTCTTAATTATGATCTGGCTATTTTTTTCAGTGTTATACCAAAAAATTTATCAATAAAGCATTCAAAAACAGACAACACAAAAAAAATTACTGACAAAATCTATCAAATATGATATAATAAATGCCATTCAATGAAAGGATACCATTATGGCAAAAAAATCTTTTGATAAAAATTCAGAACAAAAAAAAACCAATCTTTTTACTCGTATTTTAAATGCAATTACAGATTTTACCGTTTTTGCATTCAAACCAAAAACTTGTAAAGCAAGTTATACTATGCAAGCTAACGATACACCCAAAAACAATCCCGTAATGAACAAACCAATTTCTGATATAAATATCCAACACATAACCGGAGAAGATAAAAATATTGAAGCGTACGAACAAATTGTTTCCAATATTTTTTCATATCAATCCAAATCAACAAATGAAGTCAAAGAAGTTGGCGGAAATACAATTACCAATACTCCAACAATTCAATCAATATCTATTACACACCAAAAGCCTATCATCAAAAAAGAAGCTATTGGTCATGGCCCTCGAACAGAATAATTATTCAAAATAGAAAACAACAATTTCCGGAAAACAATTAAACCGAATCGGCAAAATGCTGATACCGATACCCGACTGATGATGACTTTCTTTCCGTTTTCTTCAACCATTCCCTCAGCATATTTTTTCCCATATATTGAGGGAATTAAAATAGCTCCATAAAAAGGAATTTTAACTTGTCCGCCAGGTGTATGTCTGGATAATGTCAAAAAAAAACATGCTGTGGCACTTGCGGAAATATATCCGGCTCATGCAAAAGTAATATAATTGGATAATCTGATTGAGGAACGGCTTTTTGAACATCAGAATGTGCCGTTAACATATCTTCTGTTCCGGCAAAAAAAGGCATATTCCGGTATTTTACTAATTTATACACTTTTGATAAAACAATAATATCATTCTGCTTTAAAGTATGTTTCATTTCTGCTGAACCGATATATCCATCATGATTACCCAATACAGCATACACACCGATAGGTACACTTATTTTTTTTAACGCCAAAGCAATCTCATTCATATCAGCCAAAGACTTCTTTCGATGACCTTTAACAAAATCACCACCAAATAAAATGATATCCGGATTTAAAGCATTAACCTTATCAACTATTCGTTTCAAAAACCAATGTTGATATAGGGCTGTATGAATGTCCGAAATATAAACAATTTTTAATCCTTTTAGTTGATTATTTTTTCAACGTATATGTCGTTTGTGTTAATATATAAGGTTCAATAAAAACACTCCAAATTAACAAGACACCACAGATAATAAGCAAATAACGTATTATTTTTTCATATCAAATCCAAAACAATAAAACTTTATTTGTTTTGTAACAATATAATACAACTTTTCAAAAGTAAAGTATAAAATACCTATTTCAAATAATTCCGATATTTTCAAAAAATGAAATCAGAAAAAGCGGAACGCAATAATAAAAATATTGACAAATAATTCTTGTCGTTATAAACTATGTCATGTGAAGCAATTATAATCGAAGGAGAATAACATGACAGAATTAGAAAATAAATGCTTATATCATGCCACACGTTTACACGAAGGTGTTGTCTATGGGGGCGGAATGGTTATGTTAGATCAAGTTAAAGGAACAACCAATCTTGTCAAAAAACATTCAGCATTAACCGGAAAAGAAAAAGAAATTGCCGTTTGTGCCGCACTTTTACATAAATGCTTCGAAAAAAAACGCATTGCCGATGGCGTTTCTCCACTGAGTATGGACCAAGTTTCTCAAATCGCCGGACCAGAAGTTTTAGCTATTATTCAAGAATTGGCAACAGAACCCGAAGATGAAAACAAAACCAAAGCAGAACAATGGAAAGAAAAAGCTCAATGGGCTAAAACATTATCTCCGCAAGCTCAAGAAATTTTGTTAGCAGAAAAAATTATGAACTTTGAAACATCCAGAGATAAGCCTAATCCGAAAAAACCACTTGCATGGCATCAGGAATACTTTCAAACACGTATGATTATGGTTGATGCCTTAAAAGATGTTAATCCGGAACTTTACAATATTGCCGCAAAAACAAAAGATGAAGGATTAACAAAAATCATGGCCATGCAACAGTCTTTATCTCATGGTGGCAGAGAATAACATTATTTCTATTTATAAAAAACAACCTGTTTCTTTAAAAAAACGGTTGTTTTTTTTTATATTTTCATTATGGATAATCCTTAAATAAATTTAAAAGAAGCATCTTAGAATTAAAAAAAATGACAAATCAATTTCAACATGTTAAACTTGATCTATATTTGTGAAACGGATAAATCATGAAAAGAATATATCGCATTGCGATTGTAGGAACTCATTCAACCGGCAAAACAACTTTGGCAAAAGCCTTATCCAAATTTTGAATATTCCTTATACACAAAGAGATTTTGCTATTGATATTGCAAATAAAATTTCTCCCAATAAAAATATGGACCAACTTTTACCAGCAGAACATTGGGAAATTCAAAAAGAAATTCTAGATGGGTATAAAAAAATGCTAACCAATTCTCAATCTTTTGTATCTGACGGGACAATTTTTACTTGGAAAGCATATACCGAAGAATTTGTCGGGAAAGAACTATTATCAAAAATTCCATTGTATCCAGATTATGAAAAAACCTTATCAGAGTAAAAAAAACAATACTCTCACATTTTTTATTTACCACCGGAAATACCGTTAAAAGCCGATGGGTTTCGTCCCGTATCAAATACTGTGCGTTTAACTTTGGACAATGCAATTTTAAAGGAGTTATCATCTGTTCAATACATTAAATTGACCGGTTCTTTGCCAAACAGATTAGATTAAAGGAAGCACAACATATTATACAAAACAACACTGATGCCATTTAAATTAATCATTATTTCCGGCACATTATGCTATCTGCTTATATCTACATACAAGCAAATAACTCCTGTTTTTAATAATAATATTGCATTCAATTTTTATTTGGTTATATTATTTTTTCGTTTACAAAAAAATCATTTTTTACAACACCTTCCGGATTACTTATCCGGTCATTCAAATGATTATTATCGCTCAATCCCGTTCCAGGTATTCTCAAACACTCCAGCATTGTCTAATTTTTATAATATTTCAACAAAAATTGACTTTTAACAAAAAAATCGTATAATAAACTTTAAAGGAGAAAATAAAATGTCAGGCACCTCTAAAAAAGTGCTTTTTCTTGATAGAGATGGCCCATCAACTTAACAGGTCCAAAATGTTTTGTGTCCGATCCGAAATTTTTTTATTTTACAGAAGGAATTAAGGATATCTGCAAGGAGGCACAAGAAAAAGGCTATCGTATTGTCGTTATCTCAAATCAAACCGGTATTGGAGAAAACCGCTACGCACTAGCGAATATGATGCATGTTCATGCATATATGCTGGATGAATTCAGTCGTAACAATATTAAAATAGACGATATTCTTTATGTAACAAAAAAAGATGATCCATATCGCAAGCCCAATCCCGGTATGTTTCGTCAAATAAAAGAACGTTGGGCTCTTTCGGATGAAGATATGCACAACAGTATTGCCATTGGAGATAGAGCAAAAGATGCCTAACCCGCTCTACTTGTAGGTGTTGGAAATGTCCTATGGTACTTACCAACACAATGCTTTGATAAGAATTATAAACCCACGACACAAACATTATCTAATCCGGTAAAAGACTTGGAACATATAAAAAAACCATTCAAAAACTTTTTATACTGAGTCATTTATCTGATTTACAGACAATATCGGTACAAGCTCGTGTCACCAAGTCCCCTTTTCCTGTTCAACATCTAACCTTTTTTACTCACATAAAACAACTTGAAGGTTACCTGTAAATTTTTAAGTAACAAATGTATTCACACAACGTATCCCTGTCTAAAAAAATCAGCATTTTGAAAAAAAGCTACACAAAAACAACTAAAATTAATAAAAAAAGGCTATTTCAGCTGTTTACTCTCCCCCAAAATTTAAAAATTAGCAGGAAAAATTAAAATCACATTTTCAAAACAATATAGAATCAAAGTATTTTATAATCCTACCATTAAAACATCAAAAAATATACTTTTGAATATCCATTTTATAGGATTA
>JAFZGR010000047.1 GCA_017555325.1 Alphaproteobacteria bacterium
ACAAAATATCCGGTAGAGATTATTTTTGAACAATACCAACTTGTTTTATCGCCAGTTTGTTTGCTGAATGCAACACGGTTACATGCTTCGCATTGTTGGCGATAAATCATTTCCGTTCCGATTTCACGAACGGCATTATCTGCCGTACAATCTTGACATTTTCCGTTAGAAGCAGCTTGCCAATCAGCACTTTGAATACAATCATTCGGCACACAATATTTTTGACCGGTTGAACCGATTGTCATCACTTGTCGATTACCACATTGTGCACAAGACGATGTACTTCCTTCTTTTAACAAATAGGTCGCACTGATATAACTGCTCGGAACCGAAGAAGGAACACAATTAACACAAGCCGGTGTTGCATTCATAAATTGGTTTGTTTGACACCCGCCCAATGAGCAAACACCACTTGTATAAGTCCGTTGCATTTTATCAATATTGCATGAATTGCATTGTTCAAGAGATGTTTTAACCGCAACATCTGTTGTGCATGTGTAACACAAACCGTCAGAACCTCTAAATGTCTCACCATCATGTTCTCCATTCACATATTCCTGAACTTCATCATACAAATCCGAATAATCACTCGCTAAATTTTCCGAAAAAGTTAAATTGATACTATTACAAACCCCACTAACACCTGGGTCAATTAAAATGCATCTTCCACCATCACCATGAGACACTCGATTAGCGCAACGAGCACATTCTGCTGAACTGACAATCTTATTGGGACCGGCTATATCATAACCAGGTGTATCACAACGATTACAATCCCCCTCCAAACTTCTAAATCGTTTTTCTCCATCAGAAGCATTAGGACACATTGCTAAAACACACTTTGAATTAATAATTGTTCGTTTATATGTGCCGGAAGAACACACATTGTCACATACATCTGCGTTGATTGCCGGTGTATAATAATAATCATGTGCCCCCCACTCTTTGCTACACTCATAACATGCCCCTCCAGAGCTTTGCCATTGATTCGCCGAACATTTTTTATAACAAATTTTATTACCATTTGAATCTGTATAAAGCCAACGAATGGGTTCAGCATCTTCATCTGTACTATACTGCCCATTCTTTTTTCGGCAATTAGCGATGCAACCAGAATCTTCTTCCGATAAAACGGTTACCTTATTAACTGTACAATCATATGCATCACCATTTATACCTTTAAATTGTCCGGTTTTTAATTCCTTTACAATACCACAATAACCATTTATAATCGACCGACCACAATTGATACATAATTTTTCTTCATACGTATCAACAGCAACCGTTCCTCCAGTATCAATGGATTTATTTGATGTTTCACTACACGCATAACACGTACCACCACTTCTGAATTGACGGTTACATACGGTACTGTCATCGTTATCTGTGCAGGCTGTAATGGAATCCCCTTCATCTGGCTGTTCGCAAACGGGTCGGCAATATCCTTCTTGACCATTACTGGAAGTTATCAATTCTCGTTTACTCCAACTTCCATCTGGAGTTCGTTCCGGACAAGAATTGCAGGAAGCTTGAATTTTCGCTTTTGTCCATAGAGATGATCCTTTGTGTCCTAGCGAATCTCCCCACTTATGAACTGTAACACTATTCGGGTTGGTACATGGCTCACAATGAGGTGTTGCTGTCTCGCCAAAAACGGCAAATGTTCCTTCCGGACAGGTTTCCGGCATATAAGCACATTTATTTTGCTGATAATAATTTTGCCACCAAATCAAACCGCAGACTTCACACATTTTGCGGGCTTCATTTGTCATATTAATTCGATGAGTTTCGTCATTGATTAATCCGTCTGCCTTGCGACAAGGAATACATCCTTCGTTAAGCGATTCATAATTAACCCCCTGAATACAACCAATTCCGCAATAAGCTTTGTTTGTTGCTTCGTCAATCGTCACTTTATGGGT
>JAFZGR010000048.1 GCA_017555325.1 Alphaproteobacteria bacterium
GGTAGCCCGTCGGATGTTAAATGAAGAAACGGGAGATTATGAATTGCAATGTGTCTGTCTTCATGCGAATGAATATGGAGCTGACTGTACTCGTTGTGAAGCGCCCCGTATGTGGGATACAGCAACAAACAGTTGTCGCTATCCGGAAGGAGCTACTTCGCAAACTATTTGTCCAGCGGGGTCGTATTGTCCGGCAGATTCGGACAGTGCAACGCTTTGTCCAGCAGGTAGTTATCAGCCATCAACTGGACAGGCTAAATGCTTGCCTTGTTCAGCCGGTTATTACTGTCCAGAAGGTGCTAAAACGCAAATCGTTTGTCCAGGGGGATATTATTGCCCAAGCGAAAGTAATTCTCCGATAACATGTCCAAACAATAGTTATTGCCCACAAGGTTCAGATACCGCAACACCTTATCCGACAACATCTTCTTTTCCAACAACAGAAACAACACAAAATACAGAACAATCCTCCTCATAATCATAAAAAACGTTCTTATTTAATGTAAGAACGTTTTTTTGTAATTAGTGACAAACAATTCTAATTTTTATCAGATTTTTTATCAGGCGAATGATAATCTAACTCTTCCAATATTTTTTTGAAAAACTCTATACGAGATGCCGCCTCTGTTTTACCAAGACCAGATCGATAACCGACAAAAACTTCTTCTGCTTTCTTTAATTGTTTTGCAATTTTTTCTGCATCAATTTTTTCTTCAAAACCACCCCATGCTAATACCGGGCATAAATTTCGTCTGACTTCACAAATACCACTGGAAACTAAAAAGCTGACCGGCTTTTCCCCTTTGTTATAAACAATCATCCGACCAGCCGTTAAATTAAAAAATATCGGCGCTCGATTTGGTAAAATTAAAATATCGCCGTCAACTGCCGGAATAAGAACACTATCCGCTTCCATTGTAGTTACCGGATACAACGGACAAATCAATTTGACTCGAATTTTACCGTTTGCCGGCGATTCTTCCGGAACCGGTTGCATTGTTTTCATCGGTTCTTTCGTATCAGGCATTCTTTACCTTTCCTTCTGTCGCTTGCATTTCTTTTGCCTTTTGAACAGCTTCTTCGATTTTACCAATCATAAAGAAGGCCTGTTCCGGCAAATCATCATATGTACCGGCAATAATAGCAGCACATCCTTCAATTGTATCTTTCAAATCAACCGTCACACCTTTTCGGCCGGTAAACACTTCCCCAACAGCAAACGGTTGTGTTAAAAACCGTTGTAATTTACGAGCACGAGCAACCGTTAATTTATCTTCATCCGACAATTCATCCATCCCTAAAATGGCAATAATATCTTGCAATGATTTATAAACCTGCAAAATACGAACAACTTCCGATGCTACTTCATAATGACGTTCCCCAACTAATTGAGGATCTAATAAACGAGATGTTGAATCTAACGGATCAACTGCCGGATACAATCCCTGTTCTGCAATTTGACGAGATAACACTGTTGTTGCATCCAAGTGTGAGAATGTTGTTGCCGGTGCTGGATCAGTCAAATCATCGGCGGGAACATAAACAGCTTGAATGGATGTAATAGAACCTTTACGGGTTGATGTAATCCGTTCTTGCAAAGCGCCCATATCAGTTGCCAATGTTGGTTGATAACCCACCGCAGACGGCATACGACCCAATAGAGAAGAAACTTCTGAACCGGCTTGTGTAAAACGGAAAATGTTATCAATAAACAGCAACACATCCTGCGCCATATTATCCCGAAAATATTCGGCAACCGTTAATCCGGTTAAAGCAACACGAGCACGCGCACCCGGAGCCTCGTTCATTTGTCCATACACTAATGCAGCTTTTGATTTATCTCCATTTAAATCAATAACCCCAGATTCAACCATTTCCCGATACAAATCATTTCCTTCCCGAGAACGTTCCCCTACTCCTGTAAACACAGAAAAACCACCATGCATCTTTGCAATATTGTTAATTAATTCCATAATAATAACAGTTTTACCAACACCAGCGCCACCAAACAAACCAATCTTTCCACCTTTCGGATAAGGACATAATAAGTCAATCACTTTAATACCTGTTTCTAAAATTTCCGTATTTGGTGCCTGTTCCATAAATGAAGGCGGAGCCTTATGAATCCCTTCTTTTAACTCGCATTGAATCGGACCTCGATTATCCATTGCATCACCTGTAACGTTCATAATACGGCCTAAGGTTCCTATACCAACCGGCAC
>JAFZGR010000049.1 GCA_017555325.1 Alphaproteobacteria bacterium
AAATGTAACAAAATACAAACTTGAAGAATTTGAAGGATTGAGAAAAGCTGGACGATTGGCTGCCGAAACACTGGATTATATCACTCCTTTTGTTAAAGTCGGCATATCTACCGGCACATTGGATGATTTATTAGAAGCCTTTATGCGTAAACATGGAGGAATTCCGGCAACAATCGGATATAATGGTTACGAAAAAGCTAGTTGTATTTCACCCAACCATGTCGTATGCCACGGTATTCCGTCCCCAACCAAAATATTACAAGACGGAGATATCATTAATATTGATATAACTGTTATTGTTGACGGATGGTATGGAGATACATCTCGAATGTATTATGTCGGAAAACCCAGCGTCAAGGCCCGCCGATTAACTGAAACAACATACATGACAATGATGGCAGGAATCGAACAATGCAAACCGGGCAACACAACCGGCGATATCGGTCATGCCATGCAAGAACTGGCCGCTTCGGAAAATTATTCCGTTGTTTTAGACTTTTGCGGACACGGTATCGGTCGTGTTTTCCACGGAGCTCCCAATATTTTAAACTATGGAACACCTCATACTGGGACAAAATTAGAACCTGGAATGGTCTTCACGGTAGAACCAATGGTCAACATTGGAACCTATCGTACGTTAACATTGTCAGACGGCTGGACAACCATCACCAAAGACCGCTCTTTATCTGCCCAATTTGAACACACATTGGGAATTACGGAAACCGGTTATGAAATTTTCACCCTCTCTCCCAAAGGATGGACATATCCGCCATATCGTTAATATAATGAAGCGGTTATTCCGTTTGTTTTTTTCATAAAACAACCATTTTTATGTAGCATTATGCTTTTTATTAAGATTTTTTATTTTTTTACTGGATAATTTAATCTTTTTTAGTTATAATACTAAATAGTATTATGCATAATAACAAGGATTAAACATGAATAAATGGATTAGAATTGCACTCATCGGTTTAATTTGGGGTTTTATTTTTCTGGTTTGGCTAGTTGGTCGCTTTTTGGAAACTAATTGGAATTTTCACTTTTTCCAATTAAATGATTGGGCATTTTTACTTGATGAATTCAGAAAGGGATGGGTTATCAACAAAGCCAGTGATGTTATTTTCTTTATTGTTTTATTTTCTGCAATTCCGCTTTTTTTAATCGGATGGCGATTTTTTATAAAAATTGAATGGCTCAAATTACTCCGACGCAATGTCAATCGTCTTATTTATTTCTTAACCGGAGGTGAAAGTGTTTTACACAAAAAACAAACGGGAAAAATTCAGCTTTAGAAAAAATCATCCAAAACAACTCGTCCTCGAGCCATTGATACAGGCTTACGTCCGGCAACAAAAGACAGCGAGTTAAAAGTACCGGTTGACGAACCTTCTGTTCCACAAAAAACAGCAACATCTAACAATAACTCTTCTTATAATTCAGGCTCATCATTTAATTCTTCTTACGGCAATTCTTCCGGTTACGGATACACCCCACCATCCGATTCGCCATTTAATAAAGGGTTTAACGTACCCTCTATGCAACAAGGATTATCTGCTTCACCAGCTCCTTCGGCAATGGCTTCATTTGATGATATGTTGTTGGAAGATATAAAATTACCTGAACGCATCAAAATTGAAGAAGATATTCCAAGTTTGTTTGAACGAGCAAATTACACCGTTATGAAAAACGTATTATTTACCGGAAAACCCATTGACTATTTGGCAATCAGCGAAAACCGAATCATTGTAGCCGTTGTTGACCCTCAAACGGGCGACTGGTTAGCTGATGAAGAACGCTTTAACGGAGAAGATCCGCTTTGGTTCTCGGAAAGCTCTCATCGGGTATCTCCGGTTTTTCAATTGCTTGAATTAACAAAAAAATTGATGAACCAATTATCTGCCGAAGGTTTTTCCGGTTCTGTCATGCCGATGTTTATTGAACGAACGGGTATGATTATTAATGCGGAAGATATGTTAACTATTTGGAAAGACTTATCTGTTATTGTATGTCGAACAGACATTGGCGGTCCGGATGAATTAAAAACCGTTGCACAATCCATTGTAGCGGGAGAACAACCGTCCGAAATCGTATTGCAACAAGTACAAAAAGCTATACAGGGGGAATAGATGGCATTTAAACGGGACAGTGCATACGAAGATCAAGGAAAATTTATTGCATGGCTATGTTGGACATTTGCCATTGCCATGCTTTTATTTTTCATCTTAATGTGGTTAATGATTCCTTTGCAATTTTGGTTTCGTGAAGGATTTAGTTTTATTACATTAAATAAGGCCGTTGTGTTTTGGAAACAAACAATTCCGGATATGTCACGCTTATTTTCTTATTACGGCAGTTGGTTTTCTGAATTCAGGCATCGCGCGAATCCACATTGGACATTATATTTGCCTTTTACGCCATTTATTATGTTTTGGGTAACCATTATTGTCGGAATTATCAAAAACCCTTATGACTATATGCCGAAAATTTTCGGTGGTGGTCGAATGGCCGAATATGCCGACATCAAAAAAATGAAATTATTTGATGGTTTCTGCATTGTTTTGGGTCGTTTTAAAGGAAAACTGATGAAAATGCCTGAAACGTTATCTTGCTTGGTCGTTGCCCCTCCGGGAACCGGTAAAACCGTCGGTGTTGTGGTTCCAACAATTTTAGAATCTCCCGGATTAAGTTTAATCGTTAATGACCCTAAACCGGAACTTTGTTACAACACAACCGGTTATCGAGCAACAATCGGTCCTGTTTTTGTTATTAACTGGGGGGAAAAAGATGATCCGGAAAAAGGCATCTATTATCCCAGTTGGAATCCATTATCAGCAAACTGTTTACCGCCACTGGGCAGTGACCGTGAAAAATATATCGATTCTATGGTTGCCGTTTTGGTTGAAGAACCGAAAGGCGGAGCTGACCCTCACTGGTCTAAAACAGGTCGAAATGCTATGTCTGGTTTCTTGCAATTTATTTCAAGTAAATGCGAACGGGCAAGAGCCAATGACTATTTCATTAATAAATTAATGGAAAATTCTTTTGATCAGGAAGATGCCGAAGTTTTGGCTACATATTATGACGGCATGAAAGACCAAAGTGCAAACATTGCATTACAAGCCCTTCAAAAAGGTCAATTAAACATTGACAATTATGCGCCAATCGGCACTTGGGAAGGATTGCCCCCTCAATGGCAAGGATGTGAACCATGTATTGCTATGATTTTTGACTGGCTAACCGAATCCCAAATGAAAATTGCTGCTGATTTAAAACGGCGTTCCGATGAAGGGGATCAAATGGCTATGATGGCAGATCCTATGCGTGATTTGTTGGATTCAGCTGTTAAAGAAGCGGATAGATTTGCTTATGCGCATCGTGCCGTTGTCGAATTAAATCAATTATCGGGAACACCGGATAAAGAACGGGGTTCTATTTTATCGACAGCTCTTTCCGGTATTAATATCTTCAAAAACTCTGCTGTTCGTATGCGAACAAAATTCAGTGATTTAACATTTAGAGATTTACGGGGATTACGTGATCCGATTACCGGAGAAATGAAGCCAGTTTCCGTTTACTTATCTGTTAATCAGGTTGATGCACGCAGTATGAACGTTATTACCGGTATTTTTGTTGAATTAATGAGTTCATTCCTTATTTCAAACCCACCAAATTTTACCGGAACGGACGGATTAAAAACCGGTCCTTATCCTGTTTTATTCGTGCTTGACGAGTTCCCTCAAATGCCGAAATTAGCAGCTGTTAAAGATGGTCCAGCAGTCGGTCGTGGACAAAAAGTTGCCTACTTATTAATTGGGCAGGATTTAGGACAAATCTCCGGTCAATACGGAAAAGACGATTTGGAAACAATCATTACAACAACTGCAGCAAAAGTTATTTTAGCACAAAACAACGAACAAACAGCAGATCGGTTCAGCAAAATGATTGGGACAAAAACCATTGAAGTTGCTTCATCCTCCCGAACCGAAGGTGTATCACAACAAACAAACCCCTTTGCGGCAAACGTTTCCCGTTCATTACAAAGTTCCAGTGTTGTTGGCGCTTCCGAAATGATGAGTTTAAGTTATTTAAAACAATATGTGTTGTTCCAAGGCTTCTTAAACCGTCCGATTTTAGCAGATGCCCCGCGGTGGTATATGGATAGAAAAATGAAGAAAAAATGTCAAATGGGGGCTTCTCCTTGGGTTCCATATTGGGTTGTTGCTCAACGAGAGGACACCGATATTCAGGCATTAAAAATTTTAATGCAAGGTCAAATTGAAGATATTGAAGAACAAGTAAAAGGTGCGTAATTGGTTGAACAAGTTGATTTATCAAAAATAGATATCCCAGATGAATCCCTCATCTCACTAGAAGAGTTGTTCCCCGAATATATCATCGGAGGAGAAACTTTTCCAAGTGGGCAATCAACACACCAAAACAATTCACAATCCCTTTTAAAAACAACGGCTCAATTAGAACCGTCAATGGAGCAGTTGCTTCAAAACGATATTTCATTTGACGATGAAAAATTCCTAGATATTGACAATGCCCTTTCTTCCACTCAAAACAATGAATTGGACTGGCTAGAAGAAGCAATTAAATTAGATGCAAAAGAAAATCAACCTGTTCGAGATCAAACATATTGGACCAATAAATTTAATCAAACAAATTTTGCCGGTATGGATTTAATGGCTGTAACCTATTTGGGATTAAACAATACAACATCTTTGGAACAACATCTGCTTTTAAGACGGGTTGTTCGGGATTTTGTTCGCCTACTCAGTTATAATTATGTGACGGATTTACGTTCGGCCGGTGTTTCAGAAGAAGGTATTTTTTATATGAAAAAAGGACGAATTCCTGAAAATTATACTGTTCATTTAAAATATCCGTTAGAATACGGTGGCTCCATTGATTTTAACAATATGGTATTCATTCAGGATAAACCTTTTCATGATTTGATTCATTCTTACATAGATGAGCAAATTTTAACACCTTCAGGCATTTCTTATCCGCCATTATTATACGTACCCGTTCCCGTCGGAAAAATCTATGTTCCGTTTGGTACATTTACAGGTTCGGGCGGTAAAAACAAACAAGATCGAAGTGTTTATGCCGGTTTCTCGCAAGCAGCATTCCAAAATATCGCTCTAAAAGCTATGCCGGGGAGATAAAAATGAGAGTTCTTGTTCAGGTCTTAAAAAAAATATCTCAAGACTATGCCATTATATACCCACCAGCGGAAAAAGAAGAAATCCAGCTTGTCATCGAAACACTCATTCACGAGAAGGCCGGATTTTTACCAACCGATTATCGAGAGTTTTTATGTTTGACAGACGGACTATTTTGGAATGGAATAGAATTTTTCTCAACACGGGAACACGAGCGGGATAACGGAGCTTTTACGCATCGAGCTATTTTAGCAATGCAAGCTGTTTTTTACGCGAATCAAAATTTAAAAGGAAAAATCATTTTAGGACTTGCTCCCGAAGAAATTATTGCTTATGATTCGAAACGTCGAGAATATCAACTGATTGATCGTTATTCTTACACTGTGTTTGTGAAATTTCCCTCTTTTGCAGATGTTTTGTATTTTTATGCCCGCAACGTACTAGATAAGTAGATTTTTGTACTTTTTTGATTTTTATTTCAAAAACTTTCTCTCTTTTTCAAATAATTTTTTTATCAATACATACAAAATTATGCACTTTTTAAAAACAAATCACAACACACTGAAAACACTTATATATTTTTAGTCTTCACATTTCAAATATATACTAAATTTGTTTTAAAAAGAATTTTTTTCATCGTTTTTACATATCAATATATGTTATTTTGTATTCATTTTGTTCTTGACATTAAAAAAGATATAATGTACGATTTGTACGTTAAACATTAAAGAGAAAGGACACAAATATGCAGCAACTTATTTTAAAAACAAACACGAAAATACCGCAAAATCTTCCAATTATAGATATTTGCGAAACATATCAAAACCAAAAAACAGAAACAAAAAATATACTTGCTAAAAATCTGAACGCCGAGGAGGCTATTCCTACAAATAATGCCACATCCAAAGATGCATTTGATGAAACAAAACCAATTTCACAAGAAGAAACCGATACCCCATTAACAACAAATTTTAAACCCAAAGCTTTTGTGTGTTTTAAAGACGACACAAAAGAAACCTATACTGGTTTTGGAGTTACCTTTGCACAGGAAGCCCAAAGATTTAAAAAATTAACACCAAAAATTTCTGATGTTTTTACACAACCCACACACACGGAAAAGAAACGTACTGTTTTAAAAATACACACACTACAAGAAAAGAAATCTATTCCTGTTATCAATACATCCATTTACGGTTCCCGTTTTATTTCTGATACAGCATCACTTTTAGATTATTGTATGAAATGGTGCAAAAGTGTTTATTTTGGACGGGTTATTTTACGAGCCATCCACAATACCGGCACACTTCTCTTAATTTTTCCGGGAAAAGCCCATCATTTTATACAATTTGTTCACGGAAAATCATCATTGACAGAAGCACAACGGCAATTTCAAAACCAGGTAGAAAAAACAGATGAAGTTATCGTTTTTCATTCTTTTCAAAACTTTTCGGACTGGATGAAAAAACAATTTTTATGTCATGCATAAGCAAAAGGAAAAAAAATGATATCATTTATCACGCAACACTTATTACAATTCAAAAATAAAAGCAAAAAAGATATTTCATCCAAACACCCAATGTCAAATATCTCTTTCATGCAAACAGAAATCAGGCTCCCGCAAAGAAAACGGAAAAATATAAAAAAAAGAAAA
>JAFZGR010000050.1 GCA_017555325.1 Alphaproteobacteria bacterium
GAAGGAATGGCGACAAGATGAGGGGGATTCTGAACCGAGTTGTAAGTGTCCCGTTAATACGCCGGCAGAAGCAAATCCTGAAACGTGCGAATGTCCGGACGGAAAAGATAATGTTGATGAGGATGGAGACGGGATAAACGAGTGTGTCACATCTTGCCCGAGTGATACGGGATTTACGGGACTGAGAAACCGCACGACAGGGAATTGTTTGTGTAATACAGGGGCAGGATACAAAGCCGAATCGGAAATGGTCGGCGGTGTACAAACATGTGTGTGTGATGAATCAAGAGATTATTATCAGGGGCCAAGTGGATGTTTACAGTGTGTACAAAATACAAAAGAGTGGTGTTATAGTGTATTAAATAAAGGTTCTAATATTAAGTTTGAGCATACCACAGTTGATTGTGAATCAATGGATGGTACCAGTTGGACATGTGGGCGATATAATATTAAAGAGTTAGATACACGATATAATTTCATGCGAAATCGTTGGTATAATCCGACTACAAAAAGTTATTGTCCTATTTGGAATGTATTACTTAAAACAGAAAATGGTTTTGAATGTGGTAGATGTGACAGTTATCCGGAACACATTTGGAGACTTCAAAAAGAAGGCCGAACATCAGATTGGGGCTATTGTGCTTGTGGGGGACAATACAGTTATTCTGCTACGGATGGAATGTGTGTCAGATTGTGTTCAGGCTCAGCAGCGTATATATTAGATGACGGGAGTATTGTTTGTAATTCTTGTTCTACAAGATTTGTGTATGCCAATAATGTTTGTTATTCAACACCAACCAACAGTTTGTGTGATAATGGTATTCCACATAGTTATGTTGGTTCTCGATATTTTGATTGGTATGCATGGAGAAAAAATACGCCGATATCTTGTCGGCAAAATGGGAATATTCAGCAATCATTGGATCCGACTTCCCCTTGTTATTACGAAAAAGGTTGTGTTGTAATGTCACAAAATTTACCAGCTTGTTCGTTTAATACAAAAATAACAGAGAATTGTAAGTGTTCCACAGGTGGGAGTATTGGTCAATATTGTTGTTCTGCTACGACTTATCCGACATTAACGGGCTGTGCTTCTTGTCCTGTGGGTCAAGTGCCGAATTCATCTAGAACAGGGTGTACAACGTGTGAGCCGAACAAAATTACACAAAACGGAAAATGTGTAAAATGCCAAAAAGGCTATTATCCGAGCAGTCAACAAAATCGGTGTTTGGCTTGTCCGGCAGACAGAACAACGGATGAAGAAGGTTTAACATGTAGCGTTTGTATTGATTCAAATAAAATATTTAACATGATAACAAACAGATGTGAATGTCCACCGGAAATATCTTTTGAAGATCCGATAAACGGAAATTGTATTGTATTTGAGGATGAAAATACAGAAAATATGGAAGAATAACCTGTATCAGTTACTGATTAATGTAGCCGATTTAATTTATTTTCAGTTCTATTGTTTGGAAAAACTTTATGCACTTTACGTTTGAATTGTCTAATTCTACATAGACAAAGTTATATTTGATGTCATAAAAAAACACGATTCAACTTTAAAAGCGAATCGTGTTTAAAAAAATAATGTATTTAATAGCCTTCTAATTTGTCATCTAATGAATTACCGGCTAAATAATCAATAATTGGACGTTCAATAAAGGTATAAACCCCATAATCTTCTTTGTTATATGCATTAATACAAGCCCGAACAGATGAAACCATAATATTTGCCGTAAATTCCGGATTGTTACCTGAAACAGAGTACATTTGATTTGCTTGCATACCTGTTCGTTCAATTTCGGCAGAGTGTTGTAAAGTATTATATTTATCAATACTTTTTACAACCATAATTTCCGTTGGTTCGTTTTTAAAGTAATCGTCGGCTAAAATGGCTTTTTCAATAGCGGTTATATCCGCACCTTTTTCCAATTCAACATAAACTTTGCGTTTTTGTTTGCCTCGTCCGTTCGCAAGTGTCAAAGCAACAGCATCTTTAACACCGGCAATACTTTTGACCTGTACGGTATGACCCATGCTTCGACCACCTTTATTGCCACCGAATGTAGTGGTTGTATGCCCTGTTAAAGAAACAACTTTCATTAGTGCTCGAATGAGCGAATCCGTACCCGGATCCCAGCCAGCTCCAATAATGGATACCGTTTTTTTGACTTTGGCGGAAACATCCAACTCTCTTCTAAGCGAAACAATTCGATGATGTTCGTCAAAACTGTCAACCGTATTGATGCCCATAGCATGATATTCCCGAATGCGTTGCGGAACCTCACGAGAGGGGATGCACAACAATGCAACGTCAACATCTCCTAATTCCTTAATGTCTGAAACCACGACTGTATTTTCCAATGTTGGGTCTTCTGTTTTTAAAGAGGATGCCCGACGAACGACACCGGCTAAATACATATCGGAACATTCAGAAATTGCCCGTTTACAGGCACGTCCGACATTTCCCCATCCCACAATTGCAACTGCTGTTTTTCGCATTAATATACTCCTGCCATTTTGCTGTATAAGTTTTTATAATCCATAGAAGATTTTGCCCATGAATAATTTTGTTTCATGGCCATTTTACGCATCATTTGAATGTGTTCAGGTCTGTCAAACCACGTTGCGTTTGCCCAACCGATCGTGTTGTATAAAGCACGAGCGGAAATGTCGTGAAATTTAAATCCCGTTCCGACACCGTAATATTCATTATAATTTAAAATAGTATCTTCTAATCCGCCGGTAGAACGTCCGACCGGTAAAGCCCCGTATGTCTGACTGACCATTTGTTTTAAACCGCACGGTTCATAGATAGACGGAACCAAAGAGAAATCTGCACCGGCATCCATCAAGTGTTCTGTTTCGGAATCGAATCCGATTTTAACGGAAATTTGTCCAGGATATTTCTTAGGAAGTGAGTCAAAATAATTTTGAATCCATCCATCGCCATTCCCCATGATAACAAATTGACAATGCATAGTGTTTAAAACCGGTTCAATACATTCGGAAAGCATTTTTACGCCTTTTTGTTCTGTTAAACGAACAGCCATGGAAAAAATAGGTTTATCAACCGAACCCAGTTTAAATTCTTTTACCAAAGCAGCTTTGTTGGCGGCTTTTCCCTGTTCGGAATTATCCCATGTATATTGATGCGGAATAACCAAGTCATTTTGCGGGTTCCATAATTGTGTATCAATACCGTTTAAAATGCCACTTAAGTCGTTTTGACGCTCTCTTAACATAAAATCTAAGCCGGCTCCGTATTCGGGTGTTAAAATTTCACGGGCATAATTTGGAGAAACCGTATTTAACTTATCGGCATAACGAATACCGCCTTTTAACATGTTGATTCGTCCGTAATCCTCAAAAGCATTCCAGTTAAAGTCTGCCCAATCGATTTTTGCATATGGAACAGCATCGGAACCAAAACGCCCTTGATAAGGTAAATTGTGTAATGTTAACAAACTTTTTGTATTGGCAAAAAACGGATCATGATCATGTTTAATGTAATAAGGAACCAAAGCCGTTTGCCAGTCATGTACGTGAACAATGTCCGGACGGAATCCCAAATCTTTTGCTGTTTGCAGTGCCGCACGGGAAAAAAATGAAAAACGATAGGCATTATCTTGATATTCATTGTGTGTTGCCGCATCATCATATAACCCGTGTTGACGATAAATCGGGCGACCGAAATATTTGTTGAATTCAATAAAGTATGTTTCAACACCTGTAATATAGTTAGATTGATGAACACTGAAAAATTCCTGACAGTTTCCCATGGAAACACAGTTGCCTTGCATCCGTGGAAACAGCTTGTATTTTTGATAATCAATACTCGAATAAAGCGGAATGATTACTTTAACGTTTACGCCACCATTTGCAACAAGTGTTTTCGGTAAAGCTCCGACGACATCTCCCAAACCACCCGTTTTGATAAACGGTGTCATTTCACTTGCGATAAATAAGATATTTTGTGTCATTTTCCCCCCTCA
>JAFZGR010000007.1 GCA_017555325.1 Alphaproteobacteria bacterium
CAATATGGTGGTAATTTCTTATTCCAACCGACACAAAAAACACCAACGGCTACAAATACGACTGAAACGGAAAAAGATCAAGGTGGGTTCTTAAATTGGTGTAAACGAAATTGGTATTGGTTAGTTGCAGCTGCCGCAGCAGTTGCTGTTGGTATTGTGTTTTTAGTTCGTCATAATCGGAAAAAGAAAAGTACTAAAACCACTACATCTGTGACACCGACACCTGATAATGATAAGCAAACAGATATTTCTGATACAGATTTAAATAAAAATAACCAAAATCAGTCAGAACAAACGAATCAAAATAATAATATGAATGGAACGCCGGGCGATGGTCCAACTGCAGGAAATTTAAGTGAAAAATTAAAAAATGGAGAGCTTGTCCCAGAAACAACAATAGGTTTAGGTGATAGTAACCAAGAATATGCAGATAAATTTTGGGCTGAATCTGGATTGAGTAGATAAATTAATATTGCTAATTTGTTTTTTATGTGGTATTTTAAATTTGTGTGAGGAGGCTAGTTGTGATGGGGAAAGTATTAACAATTGATCCAAATGCAACAGATATTGCGTTGGGTATTTATGCAGCTCAAAATGGTCGATTAACCGTTCAGGCGATGGAATCGGCAGAGTATAAACGGGAAACGGCTAATCGGACGAAACGTAATCGGGCACAGGAATTGGCAGGTTTGACTGAAACAGAACGGACTATGGTTGAACGGGCTAATGCACAAGGAAAGGGTGTTTTGTGGAATAAAGGAAATGGACAAAGTTATTATTTTGTTGCTCAAAAACCGGATGAAAAACAGGCTGGAAAAGATGCTGATAAAGAAAAGAATGCCGAAGCAGAAAAAGAAAAGGGCGGTTTCTTAGATTGGTGTGGACGAAATTGGGGATGGCTTGTTGCCGGAGCTGCTGCTATTGCCGCGGGTATAATCTTTTTAACAAGAAAGAATCGGAAGAAAAAATCATCAAATGGAAGTGTTTCTACTGCAACAAAAGGTACCAATAGTAAAACGAGTAATTCCACAAATACAAATACAAATACGACTGAAAATACAGATTCAAATACAGTAACGACACAAAATTCATCATCTAAACCGATAGTTACTCCGGCAGTACAAACACCAACTGTTTCGGAACCGATAGTTACTCCGGCAGTACAAACACCAACTGTTTCGGAACCGATAGTTACTCCGGCAGTACAAACACCAACTGTTTCGGAACCCTCAGTTTCAACACCTGCGACTGAGTTGGTAGAATCTCCTGTTGTTCCAACACAAAGTGATGTATCAACAACGTTAAATGCTGCTTCACAAGGTAGAGTTGATGATGGCCAAATTGGTGAAGCTGTTAGTGTTGTTAGAAATCCTTACTCGGGTCATGGTCATGATGTTTATTAGTTTTTTTTGGGAGGGAATATGTTGAAAAAAACGTCTTTTATTTTGTTAAGTAGTACCATTTTAGCAGGAATAGCTTTTTCAAGTGCATCAATGGCAGACACATTAGCTGATACGATAGATGCGTTTAATAAGAGTACAGAACCGACAGGGGGATATGAGGTTCCAAGTTCTGGAATTGTTACAACGGAAAAAGATTCGGGCGAATCTCTTGCAACTGGTCCGGTTGTTGAACGAGGAGATTTCACCATTGATGGGGAAGCAAATCCGACAGCAACAATTAAAGGATCTGTGGGGGTTCGCTCTAGTAACCCTTCTTCTGATAGGGCAGAATTGTATGTGTATAAAGTGGGTGATGGTTTTCAAGTTAGTGATGATTATGCTGTTACTTCCGAGGGAGGATGGACAAATCTGACAAGTTCTTCGGTAACGAGCAATTATGCGGCAGCTTCTGTAAGTGAAGGAGATTTAACCATTCAAAGTTCATCTTTTAGTGGTTCGAAAAATAGTTGGTCAATAGATAATGCAGATGCAAATGCAACGGCTGGTAGTGGTAATAATGGGGGGGCAATTTATGTTGGGGCAAATGGAAATTTAAATATAGGCAGTTCTTTGTTCCACAATAATGATTCTGAAATGTATGGTGGCGCAATTGATTTAGATCATGTATCTGCCAAGATCGGAAAAATTACAAACACATATTTTATTGAAAATACAGCTGGTTTACATGGTGGAGCATTGGATGTACACGGGGAAGTTGTAGATATTAAGAATTCTCATTTCGTGAAAAATGTTTCTCCTTTAGGTGGGGCGATATATATTCACGATGGAGCTGTTATTAAAAATATTGAAAACACAAATTTTCAAGAAAATAAAGCAGGTGTCGGAGGAGCTATTTATCAATTTGCCGATGCAACAGAAGCAACCGTTATTAAAGATTCAACATTTAAAAATAACCAAGCGGTTGGAACGACTGATTCTAAAGATGGGGCAGGAAGTGCTATTCGTGTTGGTGGTAATTTGCAGACAGAAAATGTTACATTTTCCGGTAATAAAGTTATAACAGGAACAGCGGCTGGCTCAACTGTATTGGGTGGAACTGTTTATGTGGATACAAATGGTACATATGCCTCTACGGGAGATACATTTGATGGAAATACTTCAGTTGCAGATGGTGGTGCTATTTATAATGCCGGAACAACAACTTTAACAAACACAACAATTGAAAACAATAAAGCAACTGGTAATGGTGGGGCTGTTTATAATGCTGGTCAATTAAAAATTACAGGCACAACGACGATGTCAGGCAATGTGGCAAAAATTGGAAGTAATTTATATAATACAGATGCCGGTACAGTTAATATTGAAGATGTACATGATAATGTTGATTTAGATTATAATCCATTTACAGTGACTACGGCACCGTCTTCGTCGAGAACATTGTTTGACCAAAAAGGTGATATTTATAATGCTGGCACGATGAATATTACAAATAGTGATTTACAATTGCATAATGGTATTAACACAAATACTGCATTAACAGAAACAGCAAAAAAAGTTGGTACGGTAAATATTGCAAATAGTCGTATTGATTTGGGTGGTTCTGGTGTTGCTGGTGATGGTACAATTTATGCTGATACAGTTAACATTAAGGCCGGATCTAAAATTCAAACACACGTTAGCACGAATGCAAGTGGTTCTCATGGTAAAATTTCAGCCAATGATATTACAGTTTCTGCTGATAATACAAGCTTGGGTATTATTGTCGGTGTCGGTGAATTGGCTGCAGGTGAAAAACGAGAATATGAAGTATTAGATGCTAAAAATGGTGTAAGTGGCGAATTTGAAAATATTGCTAATAATAAATTATATGATATTGCTGCTAAAGGTGATGGTGTTTATGAAATTTCACGTAAAAAGGAATTTTGTCCGGATGGTAATTGTGATCCAAATGAAAGCGCTACAGCAAAAGGATGGATAGATGGAACAGCTATTACCGGTAATGAAGTTGCTACCAATATTCAAGATAAATTAAATACATTGTGGCAAAGTGACGGTTGTAGTGATGAGGTGAAAACCGCTTTGGATGGTTTGGCCCCAGATGTTTCTCCGCTTATTCAGGCTCATGCAACGGAAATTACCCGTCGTTTATCCGCTGTTATCAGCGAACGTTTCTATAATTCTATGGAACGGACCGGATATGTGCATAGAGGTAAACGGTTCTATCGTTTCCCACGTCATGATTCCAATTTGTGGGTACAAGGCTTGTACGGTAAATCAAAATATGATGTTCGTAAAGGCTGGGATATGGATACAAAAGGAATTGCAGTCGGATTTGATGGTCATGTAACTGATGCTTTACGGATGGGTGTTTCTTATGCTTATACAAAAGCAGATGGTGATTCTGTTGGTCGTGAAACAACGATTGATTCTCATACTGGAACAATTTACGGTGAATATAACCCGAACCGTTATTATGCAAATTGGTTGGCTATGTATACTCGTTCTGAATATGATGAAGAGAAAAAGGTATTTGATCATCGTGTATCGGCAAATTATGACGTAGATGCGATTGGTGCTCAGGTTATGTTGGGTCGTAAAATGGGACCATACGTACAGGAAGACTGGGCTTCCGGTGTGATAAAACCAGAAATTGGTATGCGGTATTTATACACAAAACAACATGAATATACAGATTCTGTTGGACAAAAAGTCGGATCAGCTGATGGTCATACATTGACAGGTATTTTGGGAGCTCAATACACAATCGGATACACATTATCACCAACATTGTCATGGTATCCTGAATTGCGTGCGGCTTTAACCTATGATTTCATTGAACCTGATACAAGTATGCGTGTTAATCTCTTAAATGGTTCCACATATACAGTAAAAACGGAAAATATGGATCGTTTAGGTATCGAAGTTGGAGCTAGAGTTGGTTTGGACATCAATCGAAAGGCTGAAATCTCTCTTGAATATGAAGGCTTATTTAAAGGGGATTA
>JAFZGR010000051.1 GCA_017555325.1 Alphaproteobacteria bacterium
TGTTCGTGATATTTTAATCGCGAAGTTTTTGGGCGCCAGTATGATGGCTGATGCTTTTTTTGTAGCCTTGCGATTTCCGAATTTATTTAGAAGTCTGTTCGCTGAAGGAACATTAAATGTTGCTTTCGTACCATTATTGTCAGGTGAAATTCATACAAAAGGAATAAAACATGCCCGTTGTTTTGCCCGAGCAGTATTTAGTTTTTTATTCTATATCTTGTTGATTTTTACAATATTAATGGAAATATTAATGCCTAATTTAATGTTTATATTGGCTCCCGGTTTTGATTCTATTGCCGGCAAAATGGCTTTAACCGTTGAGCTAAGTCGCATTACGTTTCCATTTCTGTTGTTTGTTTCTTTGGTCTCATTGTTTTCCGGAATGTTAAATGCTGTCGGCCGATTTTGGGCGGCCGCTTTTACTCCAACAATTCTTAATATTGTTATGATTACATCTTTATTTGTAATTACACCATTTATTACGAATCCATATGCACCGGCATACGCACTTTCTTGGGGCGTATTAATTGCTGGTATTATTGAGTTTGTGTTTTTGGGACGACAAATCAAGAAGGCGGGCTTAGACATTGGGTTGATTAATCCGATAAAATCCTTATTCCGTTTATCAAACGGGGTTAAAACTCTTTTACGCAAAATGGCTCCAGGCGTTCTCGGTTCAGGTGTTTATCAGATTAATTTGTTTTTTGATACACTATTTGTTTCTTTTGTCGGTGCCGGTGCTATTTCTTGGCTGAATTACGCTCATCATTTGTTTCAATTACCAATCGGTATTATCGGCACGGCAGTCGGAACGGCATTATTACCGGTTTTATCAAAACATATCAAATTAAATAATCAGCAGGAAGCAGTGACACAAATGAATAGAGCATTAGAAATTTCTTTAACCATGTCACTGGCTTCTTTTATCGGACTTATTTGTTTGGCTGAACCGATTATTCGCATTTTATTTGAACGAGGGGCATTTACTTCTACCGATTCATTACATACAGCGCATGCTTTAATGGTTTTTTCCATTGGGTTGCCGGCTTATATGCTTACCAAAACGGTTTCACCGTTTTTTTATGCAAAAGGAGACACATCAACACCGGTTAAAATTGCAATTATGGGAGTTATTCTAAATGCAATTTTAGCGTTGACCTTTATGCAGTTTTGGGGATATTTAGGCATTGCATTAGCGACCGGAATTACCGTTTGGGTAAATGCAATTCAATATATTGTTCGTTTATATAAGCGAGGAGACATTTATTTAGATTCGTTGTGCCGATACAGATTGCCCCGCATTTTAGTATCATGTATCTCAATGGGTGTTTTTCTTGTTGGAATGACACATTTATTGAATAGGTTATTTCCAAATTGGACACATCAAAGTAATTTAACATCAGCACTGTTATTGTTTGTTTTAATCGGGTTAACACTTGTCTTTTTCTGTGGTACACTTATTTTTACAAAAAGTATTTTACTTAAAGATATTAAAACACTTATCAAGCGACAAAATCCAAAGGGGAAAAAATGAAATCATCAATTAAAAAGGGATTAATTACCGTATCGGCATTAGCTTTAATTACAACAGCTTTCTATTTTATCAGAAAACAGTTTTTGCCCCCAAAAGAGCCACAATCAATCAGTGGAATCGTGCAGCAATATCAGCCTAAAACATCGTTCACAAAACAGGAAAAATCCATTCAGAAGTTTCAACAATTAACAGATACCGGAAAACCACAAATTATTCATCCGAAAAGTCAAGCAGAGGTAGAACATATTTATAAAAACATTACAATGCTTGAAATTCCGCATATCTTTATTGATTCGCTTCCGCCGGATTGGCAAATCAGAAGTACGGCTGATAAAACCTTATTTATGAAAATTATAACGGCACTGATTTTACATACAAATGAAAAGATTCAAGCGGAAAAATTTGCTTTACAACAGTTACAAGAAAAACATTTACGTCAAATTGAGTGGACACAAGAAGAAACAGATTTGTTTAATCGACTTCTAAAAAAATACGATGTGTTTTTAACTAAAAAAAGAGATAATCAACTCAAAGATTTGTTTGAAAAAGTGGATATTATTCCGCCCTCTATTGCTGTTGCACAAGCTATATTATTTACCGATTGGGGAAGGAAAAATCAAAAATCAATATATGGTGAATATGGCTGGACTGATAAAACACATTATGAACCTTTATCATTTGATTCATTAACGGCAGCAACTGACAGTTTTGCTGTACAATTAAATTCCCGTACGCAATTGTTGGAATTTCGGGAATTACGTAATAAACTTATCCCTTATGCAAACGTTAAATATCTCGGACCGGAGTTGGTTTATTATATTCATGAATATATGGATTGGGATAAAAATTATCCGAAAAAAATGCAAAATGTTTATCAAGAAGGGCTTATTAAAGAATTGGATCATGCTCAATTTAAAATAAACCCATTAGAATAAAATTTTACCCGAATACAGAAATTAAACGAAAGCCTATCATAATCAAAGCAACTATGATGAATAAAGTTGAAAATCTAAAAAGTTTTTTAA
>JAFZGR010000052.1 GCA_017555325.1 Alphaproteobacteria bacterium
AATGGATATCGCATTAACGGGGCATATTACACATTAGCAGCAGGAACGGCAAGTGATTCCTCTGTGTTTGCCAAGGCCAAAGAATATTGTGAGGCTTGTGGACGTAAGTTTGTTATCATTGATAACAGAGGTGTTTGCTATACGGCACTAAAACCCGGAGAGGAGTTTATGTATGATTTTGGAAAAGGAGCACCTTGTTCCGATTCACAAAAGAGGAAAATGGATAAACGGTTTCCGGATGCAGAATCCTTATGTACAGCTTGTGGACGAACTGTTGAGGGTGATTATTGTGTGCCAAATAAATGTAATGCCGGAGAATTTAAAAGTACAAACGGAAATTGTCTTCCCTGTAATACAACAACAACAGGAAATGCATTATTGGTTGCTCAGGAAAGTGATTGCACAACAAGTTGTCATGGACAAAATGGCATAGATAAACGATTTGCAACCACACATCCTGATGGTATACATTGTGTTAAAAAATGTGAAGTAGGGTATACATATGTAAAAGGTCAATGTGTTGCGTGTGATGCAATAGATGGAAGTGTAGGTATTGGAGATTCTTCTGAATTGGAAGCTCAATGTGAAGCATGTGGAAATAGGCGTATATCCAATAAAGGAACTCTATATGCTTTATGTGAATTAAAAACGTGTGAAGATGGTTATTTGCTTAATGATGCTGGAAGATGTGTCCCTTGTGATACAAACGGAATTGTACCTTTATTGAATTCAACACATAACAATCTAGATTTTTTAGAAGATAAAAAGTCTAATTGTCGTACTTGTGGTCGTGTTGTTGATGGAACAGATTGTTTACCAATGTGCAAAGAAACAGAAGGTTGGTATAATGCTACGAAATCATGTGTTCAATGTATGGATGCCTCAGCTTACTCCCGGTTAGATATTGACGGAGTTGTGAGTGAAGAATTTAAAAATTTGTGCCAAAAGTGCGGTCGTGAAGTCGTTGTTAGTGGCGGACAAACGCATTGTAAATTAAAAACAGGAACTTGTAGTGCAAATGAGTTTAAAAATATTAATGGACAATGCATTCCCTGTTCAACAGATAGTTATGGTAATGCTTTATTGGTAGCACAAAAAAGTGATTGTACATCTGTGTGTAATGGAGAAGCAGGAGCAGATAAACGATATATAACAACCCATATAGATGGTATATATTGTATAAAAAAATGTCAAAATGGATATACATATGCAAATGGTCGGTGTTTTGATTGTGATGACAAGGAAGGTTATATCGGTATTGGTGATTCTACTGACCTTGCGATACAGTGTGAAGCTTGTGGAAATCGTCGTGTTTCAAACAAGTGGAAACAAACCGCATTGTGTGAATTAAAACAATGTAATACAGGCTATTTTCTCAATGATGTAGGAAGATGCTCTTCATGTAATTCTGGTGCAATGGCTTTATATAACACAACATATAACAACACAGAATTTTTAGAAAGCAGAAAACAATCTTGTATAGCGTGTTCGCCGAAACGATCCGTTGCGAATAATATGTGTTATTTATGCCCAACACAAGCCGTTTATCAAATCAACACCTCTAATGCCGATGAAGTAAATGCTTGTATTGCTTGTGGGAAAATGGTTATAGGGAATCAATGTGTGACTATTGATAAAGGCAAAAAAGGGGTGTGCAATAGTTATGGAAACGGCGGTGTTGAGGGATATAGTGCCGGTAATGGTGTTTATTTCCGAAGTGCTTCCAATAATTTTGCTTGCGAATCCTGTTCAACAGATAAAGCAGTTTATGTTGGAGATGATGATATCGGACAAGAACAATGCAACAGCTGTGGTGGAAATCGTCAGTTATTAAACGGTTATTGTATTTTAGGTGGTTGTTTAAGCGGACAGACATTTAAAACATTAAATGAGGGTTGTCAGTCTTGTTCATTTACGTTTGGTAAATATGAAATTGCGAAAAATGATTCAGCAGAATGTGCATCAGAATGCGGAAGTGGAAAGTTTGTTCAGCAAATCGGCACAGGCAGTAGTGCCAGATATTTCTGTGTTAATGAGCCGACAGATGACCATTATTTTAT
>JAFZGR010000053.1 GCA_017555325.1 Alphaproteobacteria bacterium
AGCAATTTCGTATAGCTGGTTGATTGTTTCTTTCAATGGTTGTGTATTGTTGTTCTTCGGCTTTTTTGTAATCATTATAGTCAAAAACGCCTAAAACATATAATAGCTGATAATCACTTATAAAAGAGTAGAGGGCTTTGCTTCCTTGCTCTGTTTTTTTGTCTTCATCTGTTAAATAGGATTGGGCAAAACGTAACATTTCCTGAGCGAGTAATTTTAACTCTTGTTGTTCTTTTTCTTCTATTCGTTCCGGTGTTTTTGATAAATCAATTTGTTCATTTTGTAGTTGAGCGATATAAGATAGCTTGGATAATGTTAAAAGATCTTCTTTTTGTTGTTGGGATTGGTTGATATTTTTGGGAAGTTGTACGGTTTTTTTGAACCATTCAATCAGGTTTTTTTTACTGATTGGATCTAATTCAATTGCGTGTAAGCAAATTAGTAACTTCAATAACATATTGTTTATTTTTGAATTGATTTGTTGTTTTGTGAGTTGTTTCGGGAAGAATGACATAAATTGTTTGCTACGCTCCCGAATATTTTTTGTCACTTCAGGATAAGTTTTATTTTGTGGCACTTTGCTCATTTTTTGACACAAATTTGTAAAATGAGTACGGGCAATTTGTTCCCAGTCAATCAATGCAGATAATCTTTCTGCCGATTCTGGATGGTTTTCTTCCAAATATCCGAATAAATAATGAGCAGTTTCCAATCGTGTTAGCAATAATTCATCTGCGGTTTGAGGGTTGGATATGGTATTTGTTAAAATAGCTTCGTTAACGCTTTCATTCGGAAAACGCCGAGCAATCATTAATCGGATAAGTTGATTAAATTGTGCCAGTATATCAAAATATTCCGGTCTGAATTTTTGTGCTAAATCTAAATAATCTTCGTCTTCTGTGACCATTTCCGATAAGGTCTTTTTTAAAGATATATGACAATTTTTAATTTGTTCGCTTGATAAGCCGATTTGTAAAAAATCATTGTGATAATCAGTAATATCTGATGTTTCCCGCAAAGTGCTGAACAGTTCTGATAAAATTTCAGATTGTTTTTGATTTAAACTGTCTTCCGGTATTTCATCTAATAATTTATGAATGTTTAAAAATTCATATACCTTTTGTTGGTATTCTACCTCATCGGCTTCTTCTAATCGGAGAATGCCCCAAGCAAAAGTCGAAAAGCTTTCCGGTAGATTGCTTAGTGCAAATAAATATTTAATTGGGCGGGATTCATTTTTGAGTAATTCATATAGGTATTTACGCTTATCTTTTGAGAAACTTAAAAAGTTATTGAGTAAAATTTGTCCCGGAGTCGGATCTGTTCTTAAATCATTGTTAAACGGATCTTCGGCTTCCGAAAAATTTTCCTCGGGAAGCTCTGGTTGATGTTCAGGTAAATTGTTGTCAGGATGTTGCATGGAAAATGCCTTTCTTTATTGTTTTGTTTTTAACATACAATCTCGTAAATAAGAAAGCGTTATCGGTTTTGCCGAAGTAATATAAATCGGTAAATTATATATGATTCCGTTTGTACAACGCTTATGCCAACAAACCAAGTGTTGACTCCAGTCTTTATCTCCTTGCTGATTTAAAAATTTTTCTGTGCCATCAATCATTTGGCATAATAATTTTTTTTCATCATCCTTTGTTAATACAATTGGTAAAGGGATGTGTCCTAAATAATCGGATGCCAATAAAAATTGTCTGAAATTGCCAAGATTGACTTCGTCTGTATTAATACATTGTGCTAGCTCAATAAATTTTTTTGTTAATCGTCCTTGTATCAGGGCATTACCGCAAAATGCCGTGTGATTTGTATCGCCGTTCCAGTGTAAACCGTGCAACATAATAGCATTTCGGCAGGCGATGTATTCTATTTCTTCATCTGAACCTGCTTTTGACCAATCTTTTGTCGGTAAGATTCTGTCTTGTGGATTATAATAGTCATGGTTAAAACAAACAATTGTCATTTCAAATAATGAAAGGTATTTTTTTATATCTTGAACAATGTTCAATACTTTTTTGGGGGGAGCGAAATAATCTCCGTGCCTTTCGGCAAATTCCATCACATCTTCAAATGAATTATGTACACAAAACTTTAATTGTGTACCTTTGGGCACATTTTGTTTTTCTCGGGGGAATATTTGTTGTGCTTTTTCGACGGATAATTTTTGAGAAAATATGTTGAATCGTTGAACATCTTTGTAGGTCCATATACCAAAAGAACAAAGCAGTTTCGGAATTTCATATTGTGCTAAACCGGCTAAAAGCATTTCGTTGAAAGGAAGTGTGGACGGAATGTTTTTTATCATTTGATGATAATGTTGTTTAAAAAGGTGATGTGTGTCTGTCGCTGTATCAAGTGCCGGTTGCCATACGCTGGCCAATCCTTGATGAAAAACTTCCGAATATTCTTTGGAATGCATGGCCAGTTTATGGAGTGTAGGTTGTAAATAAGACCATAAATGTTTAGGAGCTGATAAAACATCATTAAGTCGAAAATCATTAGCGCCGGTTTGAACAACCGAATTTGCAAGTTGTGCTAGACAAACGGGTGGCGTTAAAAAATTTTTGTTGAATCTATTCTCGTTTTCATTCATTTTGTGGTCCTTATAAATAAATTTTAATTAGTATATCTTATTTTTTGCAAAAATAAAAGAAAAAAATGACAAAATTTTCATTTTTATGATCATTGGCATGTGAAACAAAAAAAACTTGAAAGAAGTGTGAAAATGTGGTATGATATATTTAGTTTAATTTAAAAATGGAGGTTTTTTATGGCAAAAGCGGGACGTGTAGCAGGGGGAATTTGGGCTGTATTAATGGGTGAAGATGCTCGTGAGGTTGAAAAAGATATGGCTCGTGAAGAGGAAATGGAAAACGGCAGTATGGGGTTGCTTGCTCGTTTAGATATGTGTGGTGAACGGATTACAAATAAAGACTGGTCCAAAGAAGACGGTGTCGGTATGGGTTTGAAAAATATGGATTCCTATGGGTATGCATAGTTGATGCAATCTGATGAATATATTTAAAACACTTGTTCCGTAAATAGAATAAGTGTTTTTTTATATAGGTGTTGATTTTTTTGTATTAATTGTTGAGTTGTTTTAATGGGATAGAGTCGAGGTTATGGAATTAATCCAAGCAAAACGCCTATGCCGTAAGATGTGATATTGTTTAAAGCGGAAAGTCGATAAGGGCTGACGGATTTGTTCGTAAGATATTTTTTGTAAATATAGCCCTCAATCGGAATGATAGATGCTTCAATAACAAATATGTAAAGCCAATATAATCCGATATTGTTTAAAGAAGCGACAAGTATGGCAAAAAATACAACCGGTGGATTTGTTAAAATTTGAGTTGTGCAAATCAGAAATAAATCTTTTAATGAGCGAATGCCTGTAGAAATTGAAATGGTTATTTCTGTGCAAATAGTTAAAGTAAGTGAAAAAAGTAAACTAAAAAGCATGTTGTCATCCTTTGTTATGATATGTATAACATAAAAAAAGAAGAATGAAAAGGAAAGATTTTAATGCGGTTAAAATAAAGATAAGTGTGTTTGAATGTGTTTGTAAGCGGTTTATAAATTGGTTGTAGGAATAGTTTTTGTTTTTAATGAAATACGGCTGATAATGTTTTGATGTTGTTATTTGTTTTGCTTGTTTTGTTAATGTTAAAAAATGAAAGATAATGTTGTTTTGTTAAAGTAATGAATAAACATTTTGGGGATGGCACAAATGGTATCTGTTTTTTCGAATTTTGTTGTTGTCCTAAAAGTTTTGCCGGTCTTTGTTGGGAGTAGGGTGGTTTATTGTTGCTTGCTCACGCAAGGTAAGCATGGATATCTGTTATGAGTGAAGAAAAAATGTTTGTGTTTTTGCTTAATAAATAAGTTCGTATTTTTGTTGATTGGTGTCTCGGTTGTTTGTTGTTTTGGCGGGGATATTTATTTTGTTGTCGGGGTGGGAAAAGAATTGTTTTGTTATCTGTGATATTTGTTTTGTGTTTGCACGGATAAGCGCATTGGTTTAAAATATTTTGGGTAGGTAAAAATTGTAAAGTTGAAAAGTGTATTTTGTTATTGGTTAACTGTTTTTGAGAAAGTGTAGAGTGTTTTGAGGGGAAAGAGGTGAAAATAAAAGGGGATTCGGTAAAGCTTTCTCTTTTTGTTAAAAATCTTTGTTTTTTTTATGAAAAAAGTTTAAAAAAGTACTTGACTTTTTGTGTAAAATGTGGTTTAATTTTAACACTTTGAAGTGGGATTTGTCTGTTTCGGCATATGTCGAAATATGTGCAACACGATAAAAGTTTTCAGTGAAAACAATGAGTTAATCGGTTGTTTGCTGAAATATTTTGAGGCCTTTGCTTGCTTGAAAAAGTCGGTGAAGGGTAATGTTTAATAGGTAGAATAAAGGAATAGAATTTAAATGCCTACAATTAACCAATTGATCCGGAAACCCCGGAAATCAAAAGCAGAACATAATAAAGTGCCTGCATTGCAAGCTTGTCCGCAAAAACGCGGCGTTTGCACTCGTGTTTATACAACAACACCGAAAAAACCTAACTCCGCTTTGCGTAAAGTTGCTCGTGTTCGTTTAACAAATGGATTTGAAGTGACTTGTTATATTCCGGGTGAAGGTCACAACTTACAAGAACACTCCGTTGTTATGATTCGGGGCGGTCGTGTAAAGGACTTGCCTGGTGTTCGTTATCACATTATTCGTGGTACCCTTGATACACAGGGTGTTGCCAAACGTAAACAAGCCCGTTCATTATACGGTGCTAAACGGCCGAAATAAGGAGAAGGAAAATGTCTCGCAGACACGCAGCAATTAAACGTGAAGTGACGCCTGATGCAAAGTATAACAACACAGTTGTCACAAAATTTATGAACAGTCTGATGTATGACGGTAAAAAAGGCGTTGCCGAAGAAATCGTCTATGGTGCAATGACTGAATTAGAAACAAAAATTAACAAACCGGCTTTGGAAGTCTTTTTGGAAGCTTTAAACAATGTGAAACCGAATTTAGAAGTTCGTTCACGTCGTGTTGGTGGTGCTACATATCAGGTTCCGGTTGAAGTTCGTCCGGATCGTCAACAAGCTTTGGCTATTCGTTGGGTTATTAATGCCGCTCGTGGTCGTTCTGAAAAAACAATGGTAGAACGTTTGTTTGGTGAATTGCAAGATGCTTACAATAATCGTGGTTCTGCAATTCGTAAACGTGAAGATACTCATCGTATGGCTGATGCTAATAAAGCATTTGCTCACTTTAAATGGTAGGGGGATTCCATGGCTCGGACAACACCGATTGAAAAATACAGAAACATTGGTATTATGGCTCACATTGATGCCGGTAAAACCACGACAACAGAACGTATTTTATTCTATACAGGTAAATCCCACAAACTCGGCGAAGTGCATGATGGTGCCGCTACGATGGACTGGATGGAACAGGAACAAGAACGCGGTATTACAATTACATCCGCTGCTACAACTGCATTCTGGAAAGATCATCGCATTAATATTATTGATACACCGGGTCACGTTGACTTTACGGTTGAAGTTGAACGTTGTTTACGTGTTTTGGATGGTGCTATTACCGTTTTTGACGGCGTTGCAGGCGTTGAACCACAATCTGAAACAGTGTGGCGTCAAGCTGATAAATACGGTGTTCCTCGTATTTGCTTTGCTAATAAAATGGATCGTATCGGTGCCAATTTTGACCGTTGCGTTGAAATGATTAAAACACGCTTGGGTGCTCGCCCGATGGTTATGGCTTTGCCGATTGGTGCAGAATCAGAATTTAAAGGAATTGTTGATATTTTGGAACAAAAAGCCATTATTTGGCAATCAGAAGACTTGGGTGCTTCTTTTGAATATCAAGAAATTCCGGCTGATTTGAAAGATAAAGCTGAACAATGTTATCGTGATTTGGTCGAAATGGCTGTTGAAATGGACGATGATGCAATGGAAGCTTATTTAGAAGGAACTGAGCCGGATAAAGAAACATTGAAAAAATGTATCCGTAAAGGAACGATTTCTCAATCCTTCATCCCGGTATTTTGTGGTTCTGCTTTTAAAAACAAAGGTATTCAACCGTTGTTGGATGCTGTTGTTGCTTACTTGCCTTCTCCGATTGATATTCCGCAATCTAAAGGAACGATTGTCGGTACGGAAGAAGAATATGTATGTGCTTCCGTTGATGATAAACCATTCGCTGGTTTGGCATTTAAAATTATGACTGACCCGTTTGTTGGTTCTTTAACATTCTTACGTGTTTATCAAGGAACATTAACAAGTGGTAGTTATGTGACAAATACGGTTAAAGATAAAAAAGAACGTATCGGTCGTATGTTGTTAATGCATGCTAACCACCGTGAAGAAATCAAAGAAGCTCAAGCCGGTGATATCGTTGCTTTGGTTGGTTTGAAAGATACAACAACAGGGGATACATTGTGTGGTGATAATTTGAAAGTCATCTTAGAAAAAATGGATTTCCCTGATCCGGTTATTGAAATTGCCGTTGAACCGAAAACAAAAGTTGACGTTGAAAAAATGGGTCTGGCATTAAACCGTTTGGCAATGGAAGATCCGTCTTTCCGTGTTTCTTCAAACACAGAAACAGGTCAAACCATTATTAAAGGGATGGGCGAATTACACTTGGAAATCATTGTTGATCGTTTAAAACGTGAATTCAAAGTGGAAGCTAATGTCGGTGCTCCGCAAGTGGCATACCGTGAAACAATCTCTCGTGAATATGATGAAGATTACACACATAAAAAACAATCTGGTGGTTCTGGTCAATTTGCACGTGTCAGAATTAAATTTTCTCCGTTGGAACCGGGCTCAGGATTTGTTTTTGAAAACACGGTTGTCGGTGGTTCTGTTCCGAAAGAATACATTCCTGGTGTTGAAAAAGGTTTACGTGCTTCTTTGGAAACAGGTGTTTTGGCCGGCTTCCCTTGCACAGACTTTAAAGCAAATCTTTATGATGGTGCTTATCACGATGTTGACTCCAGCACAATGGCATTTGAAATCGCTGCTCGTGCCGCTTTCCGTGAAGGTATGGCAAAAGCAGGTCCGAAATTGCTTGAACCGATTATGAAAGTTGAAATCGTTACACCGGAAGATTATATGGGTGACATTATTGGCGATTTAAACTCTCGTCGTGGTCAGGTTTCAGGTATGGACCAACGTGGTAATGCTCGTGTTATTGATGCATCTGTTCCTTTGGCCAACATGTTCGGTTATGTAAATACACTCCGTTCTATGAGCCAAGGTCGTGCCCAATACACAATGGTGTTCTCACACTATGCAGACGTACCTCAAATGGTTGCAGATGAAATCAAAGCTAAAGTAGCTGGTTAAGAAAGGTAATTATTATGTCAGAAAATATTAGAATTCGTTTAAGAGCGTTCGATCACAGGTTGTTGGATCAATCAACCCGTGAGATCGTCAATACAGCCAAACGGACAGGTGCCGAAGTTGTTGGGCCGATTCCGTTACCGACTCGTATTGAAAAATTCACAGTGAACCGTTCCGTACACGTTGACAAAAAGTCACGGGAACAGTTTGAAATTCGTACCCACAAGCGGGTGCTCGACATTATTGATCCCACACCTCAAACAGTTGATGCCTTAATGAAATTAGACCTCGCTGCCGGTGTAGATGTTGAGATTAAAGTATAAGGAAAAAAGACTATGCGTTCAGGAGTAATTGCAGAAAAAGTCGGCATGATGAGCTTGTTTCAAGAAAACGGCACACAAATTCCTGTTACTGTTTTAAAAGTTGACAGTACAGTTGTTGATGTTCGTACAATGGAACGGGACGGTTATGTCGCTGTCCAGCTGGGAGCCGGTAAGGCAAAAACAAAAAATGTTGCTAAACCGCAGCTCGGACATTTCACAAAAGCTAACGTAGAACCGAAGAAAAAATTGGTTGAATTCCGTGTATCAGAAGACTGTGTTCTTCCGGTCGGAGCTGAAATCAGTGCTTCTCACTTTGTTGTCGGTCAAAAAGTTGACGTGACAGGTGTTTCTATCGGTAAAGGTTATGCCGGTGTTATGAAAAAATATCACTTTGGCGGTGACAATGCTACTCACGGTGTTTCCAGAACTCACCGTGCTGGTGGTTCAACCGGTCAACGTGAATGGCCAGGTAAAGTTTTCAAAAACGTTAAAATGCCAGGTCAAATGGGTAACAAACAAGTTACGGCTCAAAACTTGGAAGTTGTTATGATTGATGAACCGAGAAATTTGGTTATGGTCAAAGGCAGTGTTCCGGGATTTGATTCCGCATTTGTCACAATTAAAGATTCAGTAAAGATTTCAAAACAGCCGACTTTGCCGATGCCGGCAGGGTTAAAAGCAAAAGCTGAAACTGTTGTTGAAACATCTGCTGAAACAGAAGTAAAGGAATAAGCCATGCAATATTCAGTCACTAATTTAGACGGTCAATCCGTTGGCTCAATTGAATTGGCCGATTCCGTCTTCGGCGTACAAGTACGTGAAGATATTTTAGCTCGTGTCATCCAATGGCAATTAGACAAACGTCGTGCCGGTACACACAAAACAAAAACAGTTGGCGAAGTCAGCGGTTCAGGTGTTAAACCGTTCAAACAAAAAGGTACAGGTCGTGCCCGTCAAGGTTTGGACAGAGCTCCGCAAATGCGCCACGGTGGTGTTGTTTTTGGTCCGGTCGTTCGGTCCCACGCTTATGGTTTAACGAAAAAAGTGCGTGCATTAGGTATGCGTGTTGCTCTTTCTATGAAAGCCAAAAACGGTAAATTGGTCATTGTAGACAGCTTAACAGCTGAAAAACCAAATACAAAAACGTTGCAAGCCGCTTGCAATAAAAACGGATGGAAATCTGTTTTGTTTGTCGGTGGTGAAACGGTTGACAGCAATTTTGCTTTGTCTGCCCGCAACATTATCAACACAGACGTATTACCGGCACAAGGTGCCAATGTTTATGACATTGTTCGCCGTGATGTGCTTGTTCTGTCACAAGATGCTGTGGCTCAGCTGGAAGGTCGTTTGAAAAATGATTAAGAAAAACGAAACAGTGGCTCCGGAAACATATGATGTTATCCGTCGCCCGCTTATTACAGAAAAAGCAATGAAGAGTTCCGAACATAATCAAGTCGTATTTATTGTTGATTTGAATGCGACAAAACCGCAAATTAAAAAAGCGGTTGAAACAGTGTTCGGTGTGAAAGTTAAATCTGTGAACACATTACGCCAATCCGGAAAAACAAAAACATTCCGTGGTGTTAAAGGTGTTCGCAACGAAACAAAGAAAGCAATCGTTACTTTGGCAGAAGGTCAAAGTATTGATGTGACAGCGGGGATTTAGTTATGGCTTTAAAAACATATAAACCGACAACCTCAACAGTCAGACACTTGGTTGGTATTGACCGTTCTGACTTACATAAAGGTGCCCCTGTTAAAATGTTGACGGAAGGTCAATCACGGACAGGTGGTCGTAACAATCACGGTCATATTACAACACGTCGTCGTGGCGGTGGTCATAAACAAGCATATCGGATTATTGACTTTAAACGGAAAAAATTAGATATGACAGCTACCGTTGAACGTTTGGAATATGATCCGAATAGAACAGCTTTCATCGCTTTAATCAAATATGAAGACGGTGAATTAGCATACATTTTGGCACCGCAACGCTTGGGTGTTGGTGATACGGTCGTTTCAGCAGAACGTGCCGACATCAAACCAGGTAATGCAATGCCGTTGAAAAATATGCCGGTTGGCACAATTGTTCACAACATTGAATTAAATCCGGGTAAAGGCGGTCAAATTGCCCGCTCAGCCGGTTGTTATGCTCAATTAATCGGTAAAGATGCTGGTTATGCTCAAATTCGTTTGAATTCCGGCGAATTGCGTCTTGTCCGCGGTGAATGTTTTGCTTCCGTCGGGGCAGTTTCTAATCCAGACAACCAAAACACGGTTATGGCAAAAGCCGGACGTGCACGTTGGAACGACAGACGTCCAAGTGTCCGCGGTATCGCTATGAACCCGGTTGATCACCCGCATGGTGGTCGGACCAATGGTGGTCGTCATCCGGTTTCTCCATGGGGCTGGCAGACAAAAGGTAAGAAAACCCGTAACAATAAACGCACAGACGGTCTGATTATTCGGTCACGTCATGCAGTGAAAAAATCCTAAGGAGGCATAAATGGCAAGATCCGTATGGAAAGGACCGTTTGTTGATGGCTATCTGTTAGATAAAGCAGAAAAAGTCATGAAATCCGGTCGTCATGAAGTAATTAAGACTTGGTCACGCCGGTCTACAATTCTTCCGCAATTTGTAGGTTTGACATTTGCCGTATATAACGGTAAAAAGTTCATTCCCGTATCAGTGACTGAAAATATGATTGGTCATAAGTTTGGTGAATTCTCACCGACGAGAACATTCCCCGGTCATACAGCAAACGATGCAAAAGCAAAGAAAGCAGGTAAAAAATGACAAATGAAGTGAAAACAGCTAAAGCGAAAGCCCGCACATTGCGTATTTCACCACGTAAATTAAATTTAGTGGCAGAATCAATTCGTGGCTTAAAAGCTGATAAAGCTCTCGCTCAATTAACTTTTTCAACAAAACGTATTGCTGAAGAAGTGAAAAAAGTTTTGATGTCCGCTATTGCAAATGCTGAAAACAATCATGGCATGGATGTTGATCGTTTGGTTGTTTCCGAAGCTTATGTCGGAAAAGCTATGGTCATGAAAAGATTTCAAGCAGGTGCAAAAGGACGTGCCAATCGTATTATTAAACCATTCTCAAACTTAACAATTATTGTTGCTGAGAAAGAAGTTGCTCCGAAAGCTGCTAAAAAAGCTTCAAAAGCAACAAAAAAAGTGGTTTCTGAAAAAGAGGAGAATAACTAATGGGTCAAAAAGTTAATCCAACTGGTTTACGTCTCGGTATTAACCGTACATGGGATTCACGGTGGTTTGCTGATGCCAATTATGCAGATTTATTGCATGAAGACATCAAAATCCGTAAATTCCTGAACAAAAAATTGGCAGCTGCCGGTATCAGCCACATTGTGATTGAACGTCCTGCTAAAAAAGCAATCGTTACAATTTACTGTGCTCGTCCGGGTGTTATCATTGGTAAAAAAGGTCAGGATATTGAATCTTTGAAAAAAGAATTAACCGCCTTATCTTCAAACAATGAAGTCAGCTTAAACATCATTGAAGTCCGTAAACCGGAAATCAATGCTAAATTAGTTGCCGACAGTATTGCACAACAACTTGAAAAACGGATTTCTTTCCGTCGTGCCATGAAACGGGCAGTTCAATCTGCTTTACGTCAAGGTGCGGAAGGTATTCGTATCAATTGCGGTGGTCGTTTAGGCGGTGCCGAAATTGCTCGGGTTGAATGGTATCGTGAAGGACGTGTTCCTTTGCATACATTACGTGCAGATATTGATTACGGTGTATCAACAGCTCATACAGCTTATGGTACATGCGGTATTAAAGTCTGGATTTACAAAGGCGATATTATGGCTCATGATCCGATGGCTCAGGACAAACGCCTTTCAGAACAACGTTAATTAAAGGAACAAAGAAATGTTAAGTCCAAAGAAAACAAAATTTCGTAAAGCGTTTAAGGGTCGCATTCATGGCGATGCTAAATCAGCTACGACATTAGACTTCGGCAGCTTTGGTTTAAAAGCATTAGAACCGGAACGTATTACAGCTCGTCAAATTGAAGCTGCACGTCGTGCTATTTCTCGTGCAATGAAAAGACAAGGTCGTTTGTGGATTCGTATTTTCCCAGATGTCCCTGTTTCTAAAAAACCACCTGAAGTTCGTCAAGGTAAAGGTAAAGGTTCACCGGAATACTGGGTAGCTCGTGTGAAACCGGGTCGCATCATGTTTGAAGCGGATGGTGTATCGGAAGAAATCGCTCGTGAAGCATTCCGCTTGGCAGCAATGAAATTACCGATTAAAACACGTTTTGTTTACAGAACTGCTGACGAAGAAGTCTAGTTTGTAATGAACGAAAAAAAACGGTTGTTTGTCTGAAAGGGCGGCAACCGTTTTTTTATTGACATGAGAAGTTTGTCAGAAAATGAAACTCCTCGCGTGAATTGATAGATGTAATTGTTCTCATCATTTTATGTTACAAAGAACACATAGATAAATACAATATAGAAAACAAAGAATTTAGTGTTATTCGACCGCTATTTACGTGAATTGATAGGGGTGGTACTTCCATATTTTCACTCAATAGATAAAGTATATAATTATAGAACATAGCGTAATTCGTTTATGGTGTTGTCTATAACACATGATAGACAAGTTAGCCCTATCGATAGGCTTATGAAGTTATAGGACCGGATAAGTCTCTTTGAAAAATAATATATTGGGTTAGTTTTTGGATATTTATAATATCAGGCATAACATATTGGCAAGAACAGAAAAATACAGATAAATTTGAGTTTCTTAGCTTTGCAATGTTGTTGTATAGATAGAGAATGTTTGAGATTTTGTATCGGTTGTTAATAGTTGGCAGTTGTATATAAATAGGAAGACTCTGATTACAAAAGCTGAATTTGATTAAGATAAAGGTTTGAGTGGTAAAATGTAAAGATGTGGTGGGAGGCAACTAGGTGTTTCCGATATATTATATAAAAATTTAAAACAGAAAGATACGATTATAGGAAAAGATTTGTCATAAAGATAGATATTCTATGATAGGTGCTTATTGATCAATATAATAAATGATAGTTATATGTATACCCTTTGTTTTTATACGAAGTCGAAAAATTTTTTATTTTTTTAAGGAAAGAAAATAATAAAAAACCACTACTGAAA
>JAFZGR010000054.1 GCA_017555325.1 Alphaproteobacteria bacterium
ATTTATTTTAGGATCTCGTTGGGAAATAGTGCGTTGTTCGTGCCAGTTCTTCCCGAGAATCTGAAACAAGTTCAGATTGAAGGGAAGTGCAAAGTGGTATTGTTATTTTAGTGACTTTTAATTTTCACCGTCATCCCATGTTTTGACATGGGTCTTGTTGGGAAATAGCATATTTTTTGTGCCAATTTTGTAGCGGATGCCGGACTGAATCTGGCATGACGATGTAATGAGAAAACGTCATCCTGAATTTATTTTAGGATCTCGTTGGGAAATAGTGCGTTGTTCGTGCCAGTTCTTCCCGAGAATCTGAAACAAGTTCAGATTGAAGGGAAGTGCAAAGTGGTATTGTTATTTTAGTGACTTCTTAAAAGTCGGACTAAATTTGGCATAATGATCAGGATTAAAAACCGAATTGAACCGATATAACAGGGGCTAATATATGAAAATATTCAGTTAAAGTCCCATACCCACATTGTTGTTGAAAAAAGACAGTGTCAAACTTTCATTTTCCGGTAATGCTTCAGCTGAGTGAGAATTTTGACCCAATGTTGTTGTTAATCCCCCCAAATTGCCTGTTAGTGTTGAGGTGTTTTCTGTTTGTGCCGTATAATTTGTCGTTGTGCCAAAGTTAACTTCTCCACCCCGTGTTAATTCGGTTGTTTGTGTTAACTCCGCCGGTGTTTGTTGTTCCATATCGGTAACAACACGCGGTGCTGATACTTGTTCGGTTGCCGATTTTTCTGTTCCCGCCCCAACTTGCGTTTGTGCTGATTGATTGGGAATATGCGGGGCCAGTGTGCTCATGCTTTCCGATGTTACTTGTGTTGTGTTAAGTGTATTTCCCGTGTTAGAGAAACTACCTAACATCAATGTTGAATGTCCGTTTGGATTAATTGTTGTGTTTGAATCGTTCAATAAGCCCGCAGTGATGGAAAAATCAGCACTGCCACCAGTTAATGTTCCTGTTGTTAATGTGCTTATTTCCAAATTGTCAATGGCTGTTTGTGCTTGTTGGATAGATTTATTGATGCTTTCATCAAGTGCCTTATTTTCTGCACTATACGGATTTAAAATCTGATTGGCAATCATATTGTCAGCTTCTTGCATGAACTGATCAGCTTCTTTGGCAGATAATCCGTGATTTGTCATTAACCATTGTTTAAAATCTCTATCGGATATTTCTGCTCTTAAGTCTTTTAATGCCTGAACTCTATCCGCTTCGTCTTTTAGGCAAAATTCACGAAATTGACCGCATTCATCCGATTGCTTGCCGTAAATACGTGCTAAAAACGGCGAAGCTTTTCGGGCATTTTCAGAATGTTCCACTTGATGTTCGATAATGTGAAAAAGCGTTCCGCAGATTTCGTTTTTTTGTTCAGTCGGTCGTAACTCGGGCGGTGTTTTTAATCCGGGACCATTTATAGATTCATCTTCTATTTCAAATGAGGCTTTAATAATACCAACAGCAAATGCTGTGTTTTCAGTGCAAGTGCGTTGGTCTTTGTAATAATTGTTCATTTCTTTCAGTAAGTCTGCTTCATCATCTGACGTCCATTTGCCCCGTTTGACTAAATTATAGGCCGTATTGTAAACTTTTTTGCCGGCACGAATAGCTTTTGCCGATTGTCTTTCCACAACCTGTTTCATTTCTTTTAATGCAGGTAAAAGCGGTTGACCTCTCAACTTGTTCATCATAATCTGCTGTTCTTTTAACAGATCCGGTGTTGCTGCGTAAGAGGCTCTGGTTTTGTAAAAAGAAACAATATCGCTGATCTGTTGATTAAGTTTTGTTTTGCCTCGTCCATAGGCAACCATGTGTTTGAAAATATCAACACTGCCCCCTGTTCTGCGTGTAAAGTTATATAATGCCGCAACCTGTGTCGATTGTGTACCCACTTCGTGTAATTTTACGTCATCAGGCAAATCTAAAGCAGTCACATAACTCATCAATGTCTGACATTTTCGGATAAGTCTGGGATTGTATTTAACCTGTTCGATTAAGGATGATACTTCTGTTAAAATGTTTCTCAATTCGTACAAAGTTGCTTGGTCGGTCGTGATTCTTGACGAGTTTTCTTGCGTTGTGGACATAACTTCCTCCTTCGTACGTACAAATTCTTTCTATTCATTTTACCTGAAAAATAGCTTCTCGTCAACTTTTTTTTAACTTTTATCTGCCAAACATTGCCGGCTTTTATCGTCTGTTGCTGAAAGTAAGATATAAATGCTTTTATTTACAGATGTTTATAATGGCTTTTTTGTTAAACAAACGGTATGCTTTAAACAGGTTTTTAATTTTTTTAGGAAAGGAGAAAAAAATGCCGTTTGACAGTGAAGGAACTTTTACTCGTAAACACAATTGGGAAGATGACCGAATCAACGGACTGGAGATTGTTACCGATCATCATGATGAAGAAGATGATAATTTTGCCGAAGCTTTTAATGAAACATTTTTAAGAGATGGTCGTGTTGCCATGCAAAATGCGCTGAATATGGGTGGTTTTAAAATTCAAAATTGCAGTTCGGGCATTTCCGATACGGATGTGGTTATTAAGGCACAATTAACGCAATCAAAATCGGATTTAACAGATTTAATCAATTCTTTTTGGAGAATCGGAGATATTAAAACATCCGTTCAATCGACCAATCACAGTGGATGGTTGCTGTGTAATGGGCAGGCAGTTTCTCGAACAATATATGCCGAATTGTTTGCTCTTATCGGGACAAAATTTGGGGCCGGAAACGGGACAACAACCTTTAATGTGCCGGATTATCGGGGGAAATTTTTACGGGGATTGGGCGGTCATTCCGCTTCGGATATTTATACAACGCAACCCGAAGGATTACCGAATATTCAAGGATCATTCTTAAATAACGGAAACAGTCCGACAGATGCTGCTTGGGGGGCATTTTCTTATTCAAAAGACGGAAAAGGCTCTAATACCGGTTCGGCAAATGATGGGGGTACTTATACGTTTAATGCCTCTAAATCCAATGCCATTTATGGGGCAAGTGCGCATGTGACCCCAATAAATCAGGCTGTTTACTTTTTTATCAAAGCAAAAAATATTTAAAGGGAGGATTTATGACCAGTCAAATTACCGAATCAAAAATATGCATTACACAAGGTGATACATTACCGATTATTCTGAATTTTCATCAAGATATTACGGATGCGGTTGTGGCTATGCAAGTGCGGAATGAAGATGGAGCCGTCTTGATTGATAAAAAAGTGACGGAACACACGGATGCTCCTCTTGGAAAAACTGTATTAACTTTAACATCGGATGACACGTCTATTCCGGTCGGAATGTATCAAACAGATATGGAAATTACCTTTAATGACGGTACCCGTTATACGTTTTATCCGCCACATGTCGGAAAATCGGCCTGTTTTTGTATTGCCAAACAAATTACACAAGAGGAGAGAATATGAGTGAAATTTTTATCGATAACCCTCTGCCGAAGGCGCAGATGGATATTGAAATGGGATCGCTTGTTCCAATGGATGTTGAAATTGCTTCATCTGTGCCGATTGAGGTACAAGTGGGGACTTCAACGCTAGATATTCATCCCGAAACCGTTTGGGTACGTGACGGACGGGCAGAAATAAGTTCTTTTGTTGCACAGGTTGTAAAGCCGGAACTTGATGCCTTTTCATCGGCTGAACAGGCTGATATGATGATGTTAAGTGAACAAGAACAAGAAGCGTTTAAGATGTTATCTGATAATAAAACAGCGTTGTTTCAAGAAATAACAGAAAAGGAAATGCAAATGTTTGAAACGTTGGTAGATGATAAAACGCAGGCGTTTAGTACGTTAGCAACATCTGAAACAACCGATTTTAAAACATTGACAGAGAATGAAACAACTGATTTTAAGGCTTTGGTAGAAAATAAAACGACAGATTTTATTTCATTATCGGATGACAAAACAACGGCATTTAATCAAAATGCCATAGATAAGGGAAAAGCATTTGATGACAATGCAACAACCAAAACACAGGCATTTACGGTTTTGGCAGAGGATAAAACGCAAGCGTATGAAGCATTGACAGAGGATAAAACACAAGATTTTATCTCGTTATCAGACGATAAAATAACAGTGTTTAATCAAAATGCCACAGATAAAGGAAAAGCATTTGATGACAATGCAACAACCAAAACACAGGCATTTACGGTTTTGGCAGAGGATAAAACGCAAGCGTTTGAAGCATTGACAGAGGATAAAACACAAGCGTTTGAAACATTGGCAGGGGATAAAACGCAAGCGTTTGAAGCATTATCCGTAAATAGTCAAAAAAATATGGAGCAGGCAGTTGATATGGCGGAAAAGTGGGCGGTCGGGACACTTGAAGATCAACCGGCCGGCTCGGCTTGTTATTGGGCGGGGCAGGCAAAAGCGGCAGTCGCTGACAATGCTTCGGAAACAACAGCAGGGATTGCCCGTTTGGCAACAGCTGATGAAGTTGCAATCGGTACGGATGATACAACCATGATGACACCGCTTAAAACAGCACAGGTATATGCAAAAAAAACAACGACTCTTACCGGATATGGTATTACGGATGCTTATACACAAACACAAACTAATGCGTTGTTGAATGCAAAAGCAAATACATCGGCAAATAATTTTTCAAGTGCCGGCAAGCAAACATTATCAGCATTGAGTATGCCGTCAAAAACTAAATATACTGATTTGACTTTGGGGGCAAGTGGTGCAATCTATACGGCACCGGCGACCGGTTGGTTTTTAATTGATAAAAGTGCAAATAATCAGGAATATGTTTATATTGGCAGTACTTCAGGGGCTGCTTTTACACTCAGTTCTTCCGGTTTACAGGGAATATGTGCCACCATCCCCGTTTCGAAAGGGGGAGCTATTTCTGTTTCGTATAATGCTTCTCGTCAAACAAATCGGTTTCGTTTTATTTATGCAACAGGGGAGGAATTATGAAATACGGTATTATAGAAAACAACCAGTTTATATTTATTGATGAAAATATGGAACGGTTAAAAAATACATTGTCATTTATCGGTAAAACGGAGAATGATATCGTTGCAGTTTGTGATGATGAAATTGAACAAGGGTATGATAATCAATATTATTTAAAAGGATTTGCCCCGATTGAACCGGCTGAGCAGGTTTATACAAAACAAATTGACGATTATAAAAAACAATTGTCCGATACAGATTACATTATTGTTAAAATTGCCGAGGGGGTATCTAAACCGGAAGAATATGCCGAGATTATCACACAACGTCAATATTGGCGTGCAGAAATTAATCGATTAGAAGAGTTATTGGCACAATTGCCGAAGACAAATCCGATAGCAGAATAAACACAAAAGGCATTCAATTCAAAGAATGCCTTTTTTATAATTGATGTATTCGTTGTGCAATGTGTAAATAAGAGTAAAGTGCATACGTTGTCATGGCAAGCCAGGCCAACGACCAAAGCATTAATACTGTTTGATGAGGACTTGTTAAAGACCGATATCCGATTGGTGCTGGAAAAGGTTTATTAAAAATCATTCGTTTGATTTTGCGAATAAACGCAATCAGCGTTAGCGTACCATAAATCCAAAACATAATCAATGAAACCAAATTCATGGCAATAGGATAATCCAAATCAAAAATCCAATGTAATGCCCGAACAATGGGTAGACCGATTAATATGCTGATTTGAATGCATAATCCGAATAAATTTAAAAGGGTCATTAAGAAGGGGTGGTCTTTTTTAGAATTTTTTAGAAAGTCGTTTTTCCATGATGCCAAAATGGCTGCTGTTCCGGCAAAAACCACAACGGAAGCAAATGCTGCCAGTAATTTAACAATCAACATTTGCGGAAAAAGAGCCTGAATGATTAACAGAACCAAAAAACAAAATCCAAGCCATACATTTGCATTAAAAACAACAGCGTACATTTTTTTCTCCTTATCGGTCAGAATAGCATGTCCGTTTTGAGAATGCAACAATAAAAATACTTTTTTGGGAGGGTTGGTTATATTAAAAAAATATGTAATTTTTATATAGAATTGAAAGGAAATGATCACGGAACGTATTGCATATCAGCTACTAAAATGAATTGGTGGAGTGCGCATGCTTGGTGTGATGCAATCGGGATGAAACTGGTACCGATGGAAGAA
>JAFZGR010000055.1 GCA_017555325.1 Alphaproteobacteria bacterium
ATTGATAAATTTTATATTTTTTCCGAAATGACGGATTTTTTAAAATTTTTTCCTTTTTTGAGTGTGGAAATGGTGAAATATTTTTTAAATTACAATAAAAATCAATCAACTCGGTTAATGTTTCAGCATATAAAATATCAATATTGTATCCGTCATCAATCAAGACTGATAATTCATCCATATGGTCCCATAAATGATATAATTTATTTTGAATTTGAAATGGGCTTAACGGTAAAAATTCTTTTTGATGCCAACTTAACGCTTTTTCCTGTAATTGATGTAAACGATTTGTTTTGTCATATAAAATTTTGCCATGTCCGAACATGGTACTGTTTGTTCGGGAACGATTTTCATAATCTTTGGCAAAAGATTTTTCAATTTGAAAAATCGGATTGATAAAATATTCAATTAAAAAGCCCTCAACAAAGCAATTTCCCCGTTCACGCCATTTTTCCGTATCTGATAAAACAATATGAACATCAATGTCCGAATGCTTGTTTTGATTGCCCGTTGCATAACTGCCACATAAAATAATTCCTTCAACAAATGGTAAATTACGATATTGTTCCAAAAATTGATGTAAAGCCTTTTCCCAATTTTGCATAGTATTCTCCATATTGAAATATTTTATTGTTGAGAAGCTATTAATAGAAATGGTGTTGCATTTTGAGCCGATAACTGAGCCGTATCTATCCAAAGGGCTCCGTTTGAATCTAATCCGTCCGCTTCGGTGGTAGGTGTTCCCGAAACGGTCACGTCAAACAATGTACCGGTGTGTTGTAAAACGCCTGTTTGTCCGTATTCGAGCGTAAAATCTGAAAAAAGAATAGTTTGTTTTGTTTTTAGGGTATAAGAAACAACATCGCAATTGGTTTCTTCTTTAATTTCTCGGATCAATGTTTCTTCGGGTGTTTCATTCGGTTCCGGACTTCCCCCCGGCAAGTCAAACAATCCCGTATAAGGTCCACGAGCTTTTTTGATAACCAATATTTGATTGTTTTGTTTGATAATTCCATATATGCCTGTGTGAGTCATTGTGACATTTGGAGCTAACAACGAGGTATTTGAATTTGTGGTCATAAAGCCTCCTTATTTTTTGTTTGCGTTAATATTTGTTGGGAATTAGTTGTTTCTTGTTCTGAAGAAACAGTCTTCTTATTTTTTGGATTTTTTCGTATTACTTGAAATGGTAAAAGAAAAAATATAAATAATAAAAAGAAGCAGATTTGAGATATTGTTGGTTGAATAATATTTGTTAAATTAGGTAAAAAATTATTTAAAATGATCCCAAAAATCGACAGAGGTATTATCAAAAAAGAACCGAAGAATAATGAAAAAAAACATTTATCAGATTGTTTTATAAACATTTCTTTTTTTAACTGGAAATTTGCTGGTTTCTTGGGTAATTGATGTGTAGAATTTGAAACTAAAGCAGGCTTTATAATAAGTATCCACGCATTTTTTGTAGAATCTAAAAGAACTAAACTAAAAAATATAAAAAGAAAAATGTAATTATAATAACTTTTGGGATTTGCAAAAAAGTCTTCTATTAATGTCAAGTTTTCATTGACAAGAAGTACAATAGGAGCATAAAGGGCTGATACCATAAATGCAACAACAATAGCAGCGATAGAATTTTCAAGAACATTCTCTAATTTAAATTTTAAAAGATTTATAATGAATTCTTTACAAAGCATCAGAAAAGAAAGAGGGAAAAGGCAAAGTAGAGCAATATAAATAGTGATAAACAGTTGCAATAATAACACGATTAACATGACTTGTGAAACGCCGATAATCAATCCGATGATTATTGAAACGGTAAAGTATATCCAATCTTGAATATTATGGCTGAATGATATTTTGTACGAAGATGGTTTTTGTGTGTTCATATTATTTCCTTTTTCGTATCTTTTCAGAGATAATCTTTTGTTTTTTATTCTACTACTCGATAAGGACAGTGTTTTCTTTTTTTTGAGGTTGTTTTTTTTAGTTTACCTCCGTTTTTTTTGAAGAAGTTTTCTTTTGTTTTTTTTTCTCCCTTTTTACTTGTTTTTTGTTTTAAAAGAGATGTTTTTGCTTCTTTCGGATTGTTTTCCTTATGATGAAGCGGTAAAAGAAACAGTATAAAAATTAATAAAACCCCAAATTTAAATAAAATATTTGCAACAGTATCCATTAAATGAGGAGTTAACCAGTTGAAAATTATAAATAAAATAACAATTGGTATTCCACAAAATGCCATAATTAGGAATTTCTTAAATTGAACGAAAAAAAGTGAGAGAAATGATTTTTTTTCTTGCCGTTGAGCTTTTGTTATATGACGATTAGTTTTGTTGGTTAGTGCAACCCAGAAGAAGTCTTTTAACAAAAGTATCCATGCATTTTTAATGGAAACTAAAATATACAACATAAAAAATGAAAGAAGAAGTACGATGCTATAATAGTTATCCGGATTGTTAAGCGAATGTTCTAGATTAAGTGCATCTATAAGATTAGGGCTTTCTATGGCGAGAAAGACAAAAGGGATGAGTATGGGGGAAAAAAATATTGTACCAAATAATTTTTTGCAAATCTCTTCTGCATTAAAGTGTAAAAGAGCTTTTAAAAATCCCAAAAAGCAAGCAAGGAAAATAGAAAAAAAAATGCCGTATATGCAAATAAAAATAACAATAAGCGGTTGAGTTAAAAGTAAACTTAATATTAAAGGCGAAACCCCGATAATCAACCCGATAATCAATGAAGCGGTAAAATATATCCAGTCTTGATAATCACGACTGAATGTTAAGTTGGAAAAAAGATTATTTGTTTGTGTCATGCGATTTCCTTTGAAGTATTTTGTTTAAATTAATATGTACCGAAAAAATAGGTTTGTTGTCAAGTATAAACCGGCTGAATGTAAAATTTATTCGTTTTATCAATAAGAATGAATTTTATTTTGTCGTGTTGTTGAAAAAACTTTACAAAAATATTTTTTTATGGTAAGATGTAAAAAATCAAAAAGGAGTTATATATGGCCGAAGAAGTTAAATCCGTTGAATTGTGGCGTTTTTGTAATGATAATATCAAAACAAACGGTGTTGTTTGTCATGGGTATCTGGAAGGAAAATATTTTTCCATTTGTTTAGAA
>JAFZGR010000056.1 GCA_017555325.1 Alphaproteobacteria bacterium
ATCTGAATCCGAATACTCTTGTTGTTCGAGGGTGTTTTGTATTTGTTGAGATGTATCGGTTGGTTGTTGTGTGTTATCCGAAGAATCAGAGCCTTGTTGAGTGTCTTGTTGTTGAATTTGAGAACCATTTTCGTTTTCATTTAATTCATCATTGGGTGTATTGTTTGAACTTTTTGAGGAATTTTGTGAATCTGATTTGTTTTGTTTTTGAGAAGAATTTTGATTGTTGGAAGTACTATCGTTATCAGATGTATCTGATTGCTTGTTTTCTTCTTCCTGATTGGTTGAACTGGATTGTGGTTGATTTTCGTTATTGTTTTCTTTAGAATCAGATTCGTTTTCTTGATTTTTTTGAGCCGAATTGTTTTGATTTTTATCTCGTTTTTTGAGTTGTTTTTCAATGTACTCTTTGTTAAATTTTGCATCGGCATGAGATGGATGTGTTTTTAAAACCGTTTCATATGCTTCAATTGCCTTTTCATATTCTTTTAAATGTGCCCAAGTATTGCCTTGATTATATAAAGATTCAATGGAAGAATCTGATTGATATGTTTCTAAGGCTTTTTGATAGTTTTTCAGTTGATATTGTTTGTTTCCGTTCTGGATTGTTCGATAACTTTCCTGATCGGGACGTAGCCATATACCGGCAAAACAATTAGTTGATGCGGTTAGCACAAGAGTTCCAAGAAGCACATAAAAAATACCTTTACGGAATAATAGAAGCATAAATGGAAATGCTAAAATAATAATATAAACGCCTAAATCTTGCCAAACATCCATTTGGGTTATGGAGTTTGCCCAGTGTGGAAGTTGGGTTGATAAAAACGGAGAACTTTTGGGTTGAGTTGCTTGAATCAGTTTTTTTATTTCAGTTCCATCTGGTTGTGCCGGGTAATAAATGCCGATTTCTTCTAATGCTTCTTTGTTTGGTTTGGATAGAATCAAATCACCGGTTGCTGTTCTTAAAAATGAACCGTTTTTGCTTAAAACCGGTTCACCGGTTTGTGTTGAACCGATACTTAAAATTCCCATAGTATAAGATTCGTTTTGCAGACGTGTGCGAACATTTTCTGTATCCGGGGTTCCGCCGGTAATCAATAAAATCCGTCCTGAACCTGTTTGAATATTTTTTAAAAGAGTGATTGCTGTTTCAATTCCTTTGTCCAGATAATTTCCTAAATCAGGCATAACCTGTGGTTGTAAAGATGGAACCAAGGATTTTAACATTTCCGTATCCTGTGTTAACGGGGAGGCAACATATCCTTTTGTATCGTACAAAACAATGCCGATTTGATTACCCTTTAACTGTTCTAATATTTCGTATAATTTGATGTGCAATTGTGCTATTTTTTCGGCATTCAACGTGTTTAAATCAACAACCAACACCGTAGCAGGAGCATCTTTTACCCCTTCGGTTGGCATTTTGTCAAATGCTGGTCCGGATAAGGCAAGACATAAAAGAAACCAAATAAGCGTTATCAGTACGAATGTTTTATTTTGTTTGATGCTTATTTTTTTCTGAACAATTAAGTGGGGTAAAAAAACGGATTGAATATGTTTTTTCCATGGATTTGTTATATTTGCTCCTTTTTTTTGAATCAAATAAAACACAATTGGTAAAAGTAAAAGCAGTAATGCCCACGGACGTAAAAAAATCATGATATTCTCCGTTTGATTATTGCCCAAAACAAACAAATTAAAGCACCGATGAGTGGAATAAAAAACAATTCTTTACGAGGACGAAAACTTTGTCCTTTGTCTTCAATTGGCTCCAATTTATCGATGGTTTGATAAATTTCTTTTAATTCATTTGTTGTTTTGGCTCGAAAATATTTTCCCCCCGTTTGTTCTGCAATTATTGACAGGGTTTGTTCATCTAAATCCGCAGCCGGATTAATTAATTGATTGAACCCGAAAAAGTCCCGAATGGCTTTGGGTTCGGAGCCAATTCCAATGGTATAAATTTTAATGCCTAATTTTTTTGCCAATTGTAATGCTTCCGGTACACTAACAACACCGGCATTTGCATATCCGTCTGACAGCAAAATAACAATTCTGCTTTCAGCCGGTAATTTGGAAACATTTGCAACACTTAATGCCAAGGCATCGCCAATAGCGGTCATTTCTCCTGCAATGGCAATATCCACTTCTTTTAATAATTGACGAACAGTTTGTGTATCTAGCGTTAAAGGGGTATATGTGAACGCCTCACTTCCGAATATAACCAAAGAGAGCTTATCTCCGGTTCGCTTTGCCAAAAAATCATCAGCAACTGTTTTAACGAGTGATAAACGGGTAATCGGTTTATTATTTATATCGAAATCCTGTTCCTGCATAGAACCAGATGTATCGAGAGCCAATACAATATTACGTGCATTTTGCGGATATGTTTCAGTGGTACCATACCAAACAGGACGGGCAGCAGCGCAAATAAAAAATAACCAAGTTAAAATAAGCGGTATTTTTGCTTTCGGTCTGTATTGTTGTGTTGTGCTTAAAGCAAAGGCTGAAATTTGTCGGAAAAACGGAACCCGTAATGCATTGATTACAGTTGTTTGTTCATTATTAGCAGGCTTCATCCAATGCCGAACAAAATACGGCAATGGCAAAAGAATAAATACAAAAGGCCATAAAAAAAATTCCATGACATCAATATAAGACTGTTTCAAAATAAAATCAACTGATTTTAAAAATGTTTCGTTTAGTTGTTGTATAAAGACTATAAAAAAACTGCCTTTCGGCAGTTTTTTTATTATTGATTAACCCGTTTCCGTTCCTCTTGTAATTTCAACATAACTAACCGTTGGCGTTCAATCAATTCGTTAAGTTGTTCATTGCTAAATGGACGATTGGTTAAAACTTCTTGGCGCTCTGCCATTTGTTTCTCCAAGGCTTCATTGTAGCGTTCTTCCCAAGTTTGTTCCGATTTTGTGTTTTGTTGGGTTTGATTGTTTTCTGCTTCAGTTGCATTGAGTGTTGCGCCAAAAACGGTGGCAATTGTAAAAAGTTTTCTTGTGATATTTTTCATTGTCTATTCCTTTTGTTTTTTTGTGAATTAAGTGGGGCGTATGATATATTGTTTTTTGTTGAAAGTCAAGAAAAATTTTAAAAAATAATATATTACCCTTATTTGTGTACAATTGTATGTTTTTTTAGACAGAATTATAAAGGATAAGAAAAACTATCAGGTGATTTCTGAATCGGATTCGTGTGGTATTGAGCATGCTATTTTCTACCCAAGTGGATAGACATGGATAATTCACACCTAACACAAGGTCTGCGAAGTTTTTTAAGCAATGAAGTTTAAAAAGAAAAATACTTATGGAAGTTTATGGTGTTCGATTCAATTTTATATCATTTACTTATATCTCACAAACAATTTCCTGTTTCTCGATTATATATTCAAGGCATATTCCAATTAACAATATGATGTACAAGAGATGTAAAAAAAGGGACGTATAATTGCAATCTTTTTTTTTACTTTTTTGCATTTTTTTAAATTTTAGATAACATATTCAATAAAAACAACAATTTCTCATTTTTTAAAAAATCTGATTTTTGTGTTTCGAAGCGGTAAAAAAAGGTCCCTTTTATTACACTCACTTTATAAATGCAACTTTATCATGTGAGAGGAGAAAATGTGTATGCTTAAAAATGAAATCGGTCGTTCAATGGTAGAAATACTGGGAACATTGAGTGTTATTGGGGTATTAAGTGTCGGTGGTATCATGGGTTATAAATTTGCGGTGGATAAATATCAGGCTAATCAAACTATTAATGATATTAATTTGCGGGCATTAGATATTTTAATTCAGCAATCGGAAAACAAACCGATATCGTTGGATGAGTGGGAAAATATGGCAACCATTTTTCCGATAGAATTAGTTTTTGACGGAGAAACAACCGAAGAACGGGCATTGATACAGGTTTCAAATGTTCCTCAAAATGTGTGTAAAATATTAGTTAATGATATGAAAAGTCGTTCGGAAGTCAGTATCAATGGATATATAACGGAAGACGGGAGTAATACCGATTGTACAGATACAAACACGCTTGCTTTTTATTTCGGTAACAATGAACCATGTGGTAGTACCTATTGTACATCGCAAGCACCGTATTGTTATCAGGAAACGCAAACGTGTAAACCATGTATCACAGCCGGACACTGCCCTAGTGAAAAACCGATATGTAATAATTTTCAATGTGAGGCCTGTCCTGCAGATACGCCAATTTGGAATGCTTCACAACAAACGTGTGTCGGTTGTGAAACAGATTCTGATTGTGTCGGTAATAAACTATGTTTTCCACGGTTACAAAAATGTTATGGATATAGTTTAAAGTCAATTGATGATACGCCTAATTGGGTGTATATTAGAATAAATAATAGTGATTATGCCGGTTATGATGAGGCGGTCTATATGTGTAATCATTTGGGATACGAACTGCCTGTTCCCACAGATTTTATTAGTGATTGGGATGGTGTTTCTCTAATGGATAACGGTGTTTTTACCCCTACAAATATTGGTAATGCTGTATCTGCAAATGTGCCGAAGACATATTACAGTCAGGTTTGGACGAGTGAATCCCGAGGGGTTGGTATTAATGCATTTTGGGATTATTATATTGTTTATATGAGAGATAAAAAAGAATTATATAATTTTCATAAAACTCATTATGCAGCAGTTGTATGTAAACCGATTGATTAAAAAAGGGACAGTTTAATTAATGACAAAAATCGGTTGTTTGTTTGGTGTAATTTTTCTTGAAAAGAATATTAAATTGTGTTATAAATATTTAATCATTTTTATCATAAGGAGTTGTGTATGTTTTTTTCAGAAGAAAAATTTTTAAAAATTTTATGTAAAGACCAAGTGCCGACAACTGTTTTTTTAACATGCGGTGTTAAATTACAGGGAATTGTTACCTCTTTTGATAAATATGTTTTATTTTTACGTCGGGATGGTCATACACAAATGATTTATAAATCAGCTGTTTCAACCGTGATGCCGTCTATGCCGATTGAAGCAAAATTTGATGATGAATAATTTAATGCAATAAGGATTGTATAGGATTGGATAATACACTTGTTTTGTTGCCGTATTTAAAAGGGGAGAAATCTATTCGTCAGCCAGAAGCAATTTTGGCAGAGGCGATATCTTTGACCAAAGCCATCGATTTAAAAGTGCTACATAGCGCTGTTGTGCCGATGCGTGAAATTAAAGCCGGTACTTATTTGGGCAAAGGAACAATTGATTCCTATCGGGATTTTATTAAAGAAAATGAAGTTGCTGTTGTTATCTTGTCATGTCATTTATCGCCGTTACAACAACGGAACTTAGAAAAAGAATGGAATACAAAGGTTATTGATAAAACAGCATTGATTTTAGAAATTTTTGGGAAACGAGCTCGTACCAGAGAAGGGGTACTTCAAGTAGAATTGGCTCATTTAACATATGCCCGTTCCCGTTTGGTTCGCTCATGGACACATTTGGAACGGCAACGGGGCGGATCAGGATTTTTGGGAGGTCCGGGGGAAACACAAATAGAGCTGGACAGGCGTTTGATTGATGAAGATATTGTTAAAATCAAAAAAGAACTGGCAGAAGTGAAAAAAACACGGGAGTTGCATCGAAAAGCTCGACGGCGAGTGCCATTTCC
>JAFZGR010000057.1 GCA_017555325.1 Alphaproteobacteria bacterium
ACAGAAATACAAAATTTTTGATTATTGATGATGCTTTTGGTTGGATTGATATCTACAAAATACAAATTATTTATAATGTCAGAACGGAGGTATTGTGATAAAAAATTTAAAAACATTTAAAAATTCAGCACTCAACCAAACTAAAATCAAACAAATAGATGCCCGTCAATTAAAAGAAACAGATTTGATTTTAGATATTCGTTCTCATATCCGTCATTCCAAAATAGCTTTAAAATATCCACACTGGCATGTTGAAGCTGAAGATGTTAATCCCAAAGAATTTATTCATCAATATAGGTTGGACGGTACAAAAACATTATATATTTTATGCACGACCGGTGAAAAATCATTCAAAACGGCTCAGCAGTTCATTGAGGCTGGATTTTTTAATGTTTCTGTTGTTAGCGGGGGAATTATACAGGCAAAAACAAGCGGATTGAGAATGATTGAACATCATTATTGGAATATGCAACAACAAAAAGATTTGATTGTTGGCATTGTAATCTTAACTGGCTTTGTGTTGTGTTTTTTATTCAGTATGATTTTTTTAATATTGCCCCTGATGGTTGGCTTTGTTTTAATTATACAGGGTGTTTTGGGACAAAATCAAATTGAAAAAATGTTAATGAAATGTCCTTGGAATAAATGAAATGCCGCATAAACGGATTATAAGAAATTAACATAAAATCTGATAACAACTATTGTTAAATGCTGAAAATACTATTTTGTGTGGTAAGCGGGAATGGATGGATTTTTATTCAGCTTTTTTTATCGTGTTTGCCTGATAAGACTGATATTGAATGTCTTCCAAAATCGGCAATAATTTTTCAACCACCTGATTGGCAATATCGTTTTCCATTGTTTTTTGGTGGACATGTTTAAAAACGCGAATAATGGCATAAATGCACGCAATAATCCAAATAACGGATAAAATGCCGTTTGTTAATCCGCTGATTAAATGAATCGCTTGTTCTACGGTTGATGCTTTGGCAGAAGCAAATGTACTCGCTGACAAAGCCGAGATATAATCGGCATAACGAAGCGGATTTGTTAAAGACAATGTGTTTTGAATAGCTTCAGTTCGCTCTTGTAAATCAACGGCGTTTTTTTGATATAAAAATAAATCAAAATAAGTTTCCAAATATGTTTGTAAATTTTGTTTAATAAACCACGAACCGCCACCAACGGCACTCAACCATGGTAATTGCCAAAAAATACCGCTAATAAAGCGTTTGACTGTATCCCATAAAGTATCGTTTGTTTTAAATGACATTTTTTTTATTCCGGTTGATGTTGACAGGCATATCTGATACGAGCTAATTTAACGGCGTTTGTTAAATTTGGCACGATTGGAACAAACCGATAATTGGAAAATGTAAAAGATGTATCCGGTATAATCGGTTTTTCATCTGTTTTAAATGGGTATAATGGGGCTTTATCCAACGGAATGGCTTTGTGCTTTAACAGTTTGAATTTCATCATGCCGACTGTCCCGATAAATTGGGTGAGTTTTGTTCCGTCTGCCATGCGGGTTTTGGTAAATAACATTCCGCCTAATGGATGCTGTTGAATGTCTTGTATTGGCAATAAATAAGTAATGTGTTTGTTTTGATGTGCATCAATGGATTTTTGAACCAAAAATTTTTCCACGTTATCATTTTCGGGATAATCAGGTACATCGGATTGTTCTTGATTTAATCGATTGAGAACTTGTCCGTATGTTGTGTATCCGATTTTTTCAATTTGTGTCAATTCATCAGGATGCGAAACTGTTTTTTGTCCTCGAACTAATAAAACCGGCATAATAGGTAAAATTTTCTGTGTGGGCATATTCGCATACACAAATGAAAGGCGATTGTTGTTAATTTGAAACGCTTCAAGAAAAATTGGATTTTGAAGCAACGGTTTTGACATGCTTTTTTTCCCTTTTGTATCACATTTGACTGATTTTTATGCATAAATATATATCATATATTGCAAAAAATGTCAACCCAAAACACGTTATCTGCCGATAAATTATTGTAATAACGAATGTCGTTGTCGGGAGATAATTTTATCATTTTCTATTTCGATAAAAATATCAGCTGAATGTAACAAAGTAATTTTATTGTCTTGTATTTTTTGAATGTAAAACGTACTGTGATGTTTGGTATTGGCGTAAACAACTTTATACTGAATTTGGGATGGTTGCTCAATCGATACCGAATCGTGTGTTTCGGTATTCAAAGGTAAAAGATCCAGATGAATGTAATTTTGAAGACTTTTTTTTATGTTCCAAACAATTGATGCAACTTCAAGATTAAATTCATTTTGTGGATTGATGTAAAACACATTTACATCATAATTAATAATCAATGTACTGATGATATTTATCAGCTGTTGTTTTTCAAGAATTGATAATTTTTGAAAACCATATTCATAAAAAAAGCATTGTTTATACATTGAACACGAACGGGTTGAAGGTTAAACACTAAAAACAACCCACCTGTTAAAAGGTGGGTGGATGTTTGCAACTACGACTTATGTGAGAATAGCCCTGCTTATTTGGGGAGTCCCCCTTATTAGGCAGGCATCCACCCAGAGATAGGTATTTTTTTTACTTCTCGTAAGAGGATGCCGACAGAACTTTAGTTGATAAAACTTATAGAACGTGATAAATTTTCGTTCAAATTCTGTACATAAGTCTCGGATTGCAAAATCCCTGTAAAGATTGGCCATCTTTACAAAAAATAATGTATCTTAAAATTTTTAATTATGCAAGCACA
>JAFZGR010000058.1 GCA_017555325.1 Alphaproteobacteria bacterium
AAAACGCTTAGCCCGTCCCTGAATGGAAATAAAATCATTTTCGTCCAAGGATACAATATCTCCCGTATTGTACCAACCATTTTTTGTCGGTTGCAAAACATTTGGTTTTTCGGCTTTCATATAACCTAGCATAACATTATCGCCTTTTACCCACAGTTCACCACCAGTTTCAATACCTTCAATTGGTTTAATTTTCATTTCCATCCCCGGTAATAATCGTCCAACTGTTCCATATTTTAAATACATTGGTGTATTTAAGGAAATAACGGGTGCAGTTTCTGTTGCTCCATACCCTTCTAAAATTCGAACGCCGAACTTTTTCATCCATAAATCAGCAGTTGTTTCTTTTAGTTTTTCACCACCGACAATAGCATATTTTACGCCGAAGAAATCAAACGGATTTGCCATGCGTCCATAACCGGAAAGGAATGTATCTGTTCCGCAAATGATGGTCGCATTCGAATCGTATGTTAATTCAGGTACAATTCGATAATGCAGTGGGGAAGGGTAATAAAATGTTCTGATTCCGGATAGTGTTATCATAATCGAACCGACACACAAACCGAATGAGTGAAACATTGGCAAAGCGTTAAAGAATATATCTGATGCATTGACACTTAAAACCGATAAAACCTGATTGCGATTTGCCTGAATGTTTTTGTGTGACAGTAAAACAGCTTTCGGCATTCCTTCTGAACCGGATGTGAATAACACAACGGCAGGTTTGCTTGAATCATTTTGAGGTCGTTTTTGCGTTAGTGTATCGAGTACACCTTTTAATTTGTTTTTAAATGTAATTTGAGTAGCAAAATCTTCCATATACACAACGTTGAATTCGGTTTTTAAGGCTTCATCTAAATGTTCTAAATGTCCTAATTGAATAAATTGACGAGAAGTAAGAATTGTTTTTAATCCAATTGTTTTTCCACTGGAAACAAGTTGTGTCGGCCCCAGTGAAAAATTCATCATTGCAGGGATTTTATCAATGCTTTGTAAGGCAAAAAACGAAACCAGATTAACCAATGAATTGGGTAATAATAAACCTATTTTTTCTTCATTTGGAAAAGCTTTTTGAAATGCTCTTCCTAAAACGTATGATTTTGTAATCATTTTTTTATAGGTTAACGGAACTCGTTTAATATCTTCGGCAATTTTGTGTTTTTTACCATATGTTTGCATTGCATCCAATAATGAATTAAACAAATGTTCGTTTAAATCGGATGTTTGATACATCATGTTTGCCATAATGTCATATAATTGTTTTGAAATAACAGTTCTTCTATCTCGTCCGAAACAATCTTCCGGTACTTTTAAAACCGTTGGTTTGAGCAAAGTTAAAGAAATATGTGGAAACAGACGTGTTTTATATTTTTTACCCATATACGAAAATTTTGAAAATTGAGCACCTTTAATCCGAATTGGTACAATTTTGGCTTCGGCTTTGGTAGCAACCACGCCAGCCCCTTCATAAATTTTCATTAATCCACCTGAGGTTGTAATACGTCCTTCCGGAAAAATCATAACCTTTTTATCTTTTTTTACTTCTTCGATTAAAGAACGAATAGCCATTGGATTAGTTGGATCTAACGGATATAAATCAACCAAAACGGAAAATAGACGAATATACCATTTCTTTGCCCATTCTGTATTAATTGCAAACGTTATTTTTTCCGGCATATAAGCGGCAACTAAAATCCCATCCAATAAGGAACAGTGATTTGCAATCAACAAAACGCGCTTACCGGCTTTTTGGAAATTCTGAATATTGTGAATCCGAATATGAAAAAGCGGACTGAGTATAACTCGTAGTACAGATTTTAACGTTTCATGTGATAGTAATTGCATGATGTAAACAGAAACAATTAAACTCATGATGCCAATAAACAAGAAAAGGAATGGAATAGAAAATCCATAACTTAATAATCCGCCAGAAACAACGGAGATAACAGTCATTCCAAATGCATTAACGATGTTATTGCCGGCAATGACGGCTGCCATACAGGATTTAGGTCCATATGTTTGAATCAATGCATTTAACGGCACAATATATAATCCACCGAAAAATGCCATAGCAAACAAGCAAAAAGATAAAGAAATGCCTCCATTCAGGAAGAATGCAATCAAACCAAAACTTTCGGATGGTGTTTGATAATTTTTGGTTAAAATATAAAAAATTAAACTGCAAATGGCCATTGCCAAAGATGTTAACGGAACATATACGGCAGAAACCGTTCCTTTTAAGAGTTTATTACAGCTAACAGAACCAATTCCGACGCCAATAGAAAATAGCATTAAAAAGAAGGTAATGACATGTTGTTTCACATTTAATACCTGACTGCACAAGGGGAAAATTTGGGTTAAAACCAAGGCGCCAACCGTCCAAAACCAAGTTGCTCCTAAGATGGATTTCCAAACAACAGGATGGGCATGAATGAGTTTTAAATTGTAAAATGTTTCTATAAAAATGTTTTTACGAATGGTAAGCTCTGGACGGGGGGCTTTTGCAGTTGGTATCTGACGTGAAGCAATATACCCGATAATCGAGCAGATAATTAATAAGGCAATTGCCGTATGAATATCTAAAATTGTACCTAAAACAGCGCCCAAAATGATAGAAACATAAGTTGAAGCTTCAATATAACCATTCCCTGCAAGTAATTCATTTTTATTTAATAATTGAGGAAGTAGTGCATATTTTATTGGGCCAAAAAAGGCAGATTGTGTTCCCATCAAGAATAGTAATATAACTAAAAGTATCAGGCTTTTTGTACAAAAGACAAAACCAACCAAAACCATTAAAATCAATTCGGTAATTTTTAAAAAACGAGCAATTTTATCACGATTGTATTTATCGGCAATTTGACCGGCTGTTGCCGAAAACAAAAAGAATGGTAAAATAAATAATCCTGCAACAACAGCAGATAAAACATCAGCTTTTTCTGTCATTTTATACGCAATCATTACAAGAAGCATATTTTTAAACAAATTGTCGTTAAATGCTCCAAAAAACTGAACAATCAGCAAGGGCAAAAATCGTTTTGCTTTTAAAATGGGATTAATCATTTCGGTTGTCTCCTTTTTTGTATGTTAATTTGTAAACATCATATTATGTTTATGTATGAAAAGCAAGAAAATATTATTTTTATTGAAAATTTTAAAATTTGTTTCTTTATGTAAAAAAGCTACCGTAAAAAATATATGCTTAAACTGCTTTTTAAGTGGACAATCATAAATGTTTTGTGTATAAGAATGTATTATATTTTTTTAAAGAAAAGGAAAAAGAAATGTCAGATACACCCGTAATGAAGATGTTAGATGCCAATGAAGCAGCTGCTTTTGTTGCCCATAAATTGAATGAAGTTTCTATTATTTATCCGATTACACCGTCTTCTCCAATGGGAGAATGGTCCGATACTTGGTCAACAGCCGGTGTGAAAAATATATGGGGTAAAGTTCCGCAAGTGTTGGAAATGCAATCCGAAGCCGGAGCTATCGGTGCTGTTCACGGGTCATTACAAGCCGGTTCAATTACAACAACCTATACAGCCTCACAGGGGTTACTGTTGATGATTCCAAATATGTTTAAAATTGCTGGTGAATTAACACCCTTTGTCATGCATGTTGCCGCACGAACCATTGCCGGACATGCTTTATCCATTTTTGGAGATCATTCTGATGTGATGGCTTGCCGTCAAACAGGGTTTGCAATGATTGCTTCAAATTCCGTTCAGGAAGCACAAGATATTGCAGCAATTGCACAAATGTCAACATTCTTATCCCGTATTCCGTTCATTCACTTTTTTGATGGGTTTAGAACATCTCATGAAATCAACAAAATTATTCCGATTTCGGATTCGGAATTAAAAACATTAATGGCTGATATTCCAACTGATTTTACCGTTAAAAACGCATTAAAACCCGAAAATCCCAAAATTCGAGGAACGGCACAAAATCCGGATGTATTCTTTCAGATTAAAGAAGCCGCAAACAAATATTATATGGCATGTCCATCTTATGTTGAACAGGCAATGCGTCAATTTGAAACAGTGACGGGGCGGTCCTATCATTTAATTGAATACAAGGGGGCCACTGATGCCGAACACGTTATTGTGGCAATCGGTTCGAGCGTTGAAACGATTGAACAAACAGTTGAAGTTTTAAATGCAAATGGCGGAAAATACGGTGTTATCTGTGTTCGTTTGTATCGTCCGTTTCCGAAAGAAGCCTTTATTAATGCTTTACCGAAAACAGTCAGATATATTTCTGTATTAGATAGAACAAAAGAATCCGGTTCGGTTGGTGAACCATTATATTTAGATGTTGTTTCTACATTAGCAGAAGGTGTTGCAAATGGTTCAGTTGAAACAATGCCAAAAATTTTGGGTGGTCGATATGGATTATCTTCAAAAGAATTTACACCAGCAATGGTAAAAGCCGTTTTTGAAAATACCCAAAAAGCACATTTTACAATTGGTATTGACGATGATGTAACAAATTTATCTTTGTCATATGATTCTGCTTTTGATATTGAAGGTAAAGATGTTTCCCGTTGTGTGTTTGTCGGATTGGGTTCGGATGGAACTGTTGGTGCCAATAAAAATTCCATTAAAATTATTGCTGATGGAGAAGATTATTTTGGACAAGCTTATTTTGTGTATGATTCCAAAAAATCAGGTGGCATGACAACCTCCCATTTGCGCTTTTCTAAAAAACCGATTAAAGCACCATATTTGATTAATCAGGCTGATTTTGTGGCTTGTCATCATATGCCGTTTTTGTTTAAAACAGATGTGTTATCCTTTGCCCGTCAAAATGCTGTCTTTTTAATTAACTCAACGGAACCTGTCGATAAAGTGTGGGGTAGTTTACCAATTGAAGTTCAACAGGAAATTGTTGATAAAAATATTAAATTGTATGCTATTGATGCCGTTGATGTGGCACAAAAAACAGGAATGGGTCGTCGGATTAATACCATTATGCAAACATGTTTCTTTGCTATTTCCGGAGTATTACCCCGTGACGAAGCAATTACCAAAATTAAAAAAGCCATTGAAAAAACATATGCTCGTAAAGGGCAGGATGTTATAGATGCGAACATCAAAGCCGTAGATGCCTCGTTAGCTCATTTACATGAAATTAAAATCGGAGCAGTTAATTCCGTTCATAAACGGCAAGCTGGTGTGCCTTCAACGGCTCCGGAATTGATTCAAAAGGTAACAGGTAAAATTATTGAAGGGCGTGGCGAACAATTACCAGTCAGTGCATTTGAATGGACTGCTGATGGCACATGGCCGACTGATACGGCAAAATATGAGAAACGCCGTATTGCAACGGCCGTTCCGGAATGGGATCCGAGCATTTGTATTCAATGCGGTAAATGTGTTTCTGTCTGTCCACATGCTGCTATTCGGGCAAAAGCCTTTAAAGAAGATGCGTTAAAAAATGCTCCTGAAAATTTTAAATATACCGATTATAAAGGCAAAGAATTTGCCGGAGAAAAATTCGTGTTACAGGTCGCACCAGAAGATTGTACCGGTTGTACGTTATGTACACAGGCTTGTCCGGTTAAAAATAAACTCAATCCGGATAAAAAAGCCATTAATATGGTTCCGATTGAAACACATTTAGCTGATGATATCAAAAATTTTGATTTCTTTATGTCTTTACCGGATGCAGACAGAACAAAACTGTCTCCGAAACAAATCAAGTCTGTTTCGTTAATGCGTCCGCTTTTTGAGTTTTCAGGCGCTTGTGCTGGTTGTGGCGAAACCCCGTATGTTAAAATGATGACACAGTTATTCGGGGATAGATTATTAGTTGCAAATGCAACAGGCTGTTCTTCCATTTATAGTGGAAATTTACCGACAACGCCTTATGCCAAAAACAGTGACGGATATGGTCCTGCTTGGGCAAACTCTTTGTTTGAAGATAATGCCGAATTTGGATTGGGAATGCGTACCTCTGTTGATTCTAAAACAGATTTTGCAACACAATTATTGGGCGAAATGAGTATGGAAATTGGTGAAGATATTGTCGCAGAAATTGTAAATGCCGAACAGGAAACAGAAGCAGATATTCAAGAACAACGCAAACGTATTCAGGCATTAAAAGAACAATTAAAAAACATTGAACATCCAAAAGCCAAAATTTTGATTGAAAATGCCGATTATTTAGTCAAAAAATCCGTGTGGATTTTTGGTGGAGACGGTTGGGCTTATGATATCGGATATGGCGGATTGGATCATGTATTGTATTCCGGTAAAAATGTAAACATTATGGTTATGGATACAGAAGTTTATTCTAATACAGGCGGACAACGATCAAAAGCAACGCCGATAGGAGCTTCTGCCAAATTTGCAATGGGTGGGAGTGAATTACCTCGTAAAGATTTGGGAATGATTGCCATGTCATCCGGCGGTGTATATGTTGCAAGTATTTCTTTGGGGGCAAAAGATATGCACGCTTTACAGGTAATGAATGAAGCCGAAAGTTTTGACGGTCCCTCATTGATTATTGCATACAGTCATTGTATTTCACATGGATATGATATCGGCAAATACGGTTTGGAACATCAAAAATTAGCTGTTGAAACCGGATTGTGGCCGTTATATCGATTTGACCCAAGACGGGCAGAACAGGGATTAAATCCGTTCCAATTAGATAGCAAGCCGACAAAACCTGTTTCGGAATTTATGGAAACGGAGAATCGTTTTAAAGCCGTTCGTCAAAGTAATCCAAAACATTACGAAGAATTGGTACAAAAAGCACAAGCACAAATTGACCAGCGCTTCAAATTGTATGAACGATTGGCAAAAGGGGATGAATAATCCATATTCGTTTGTAGAAAGTATTTATACCTACCGCCTCTGTTTCAGGGGCGGTAAATGTATGCATAAATTTCAATAGATCTGTATCAATGATATTGACCATTATAGAACTTTTGATAATTGCAGAAGTGCTTTTAAGCCTGTTTATCTCATAACTCTTGTATCTATCTACCCGCCCATATAAATAATATTGTGCTTGTATTATGAACAGAATAAAAAACATGCTCAAGCGAATCGTATTTGAAGTAAAAATCTAATTTTTACATATTTTTAATCGATTTTATAAAATATAACTATTTATTTAAATGTAAAAAAAGGTACGATAAATTACAACACTTTTTTTCACTTTTTTGTATTTTTTTTGATTTTAAATAACTTATTCATTTTTAAATATTTTATTTCTTTTTTATAAATCAGAGGGTTTTGCAAAAAATATACGCAAAAAAAGG
>JAFZGR010000059.1 GCA_017555325.1 Alphaproteobacteria bacterium
GTAAAACATCTGTTACTTTTTCAACGCGATGTTGTGCAATTTCAGAAACATGAACTAAACCGTCTTTGTTACCGATAAAGTTTACAAAAGCACCAAAATCCATAATTTTTACGACAACACCATCATAAATTTCCCCAACTTCCGGTTCACTGACAATGCCTTTAATCCATTTTAAAGCACTTTCGGCAGCCTCACCGGAAACAGTGGCAATACGGATTGTCCCATCTTCTTCCACATCAATTTTTGCACCTGTTTTTTCAACAATTTCACGGATGACCTTTCCACCGGTTCCAATAACATCCCGAATTTTTTCTTTGTCAATTTGTAAAGAAACGATACGAGGTGCATTTTCACTTAATGTTGGACGCGGTTCAGCTAATGATTCAGCCATTTTACCTAAGATGTGTAAGCGACCTTCATGAGCTTGTTGCAAGGCAATTGCCATAATTTCTTTTGTAATGGATGTAATTTTAATATCCATTTGTAAAGCTGTTACACCATCTTTTGTTCCCGCAACTTTAAAGTCCATATCACCTAAATGATCTTCATCACCCAAAATATCAGTTAAAACAACAAATTTGTCTTTTTCTTTGATTAAGCCCATAGCAATTCCAGCAACTGGTTTTCTCATCGGAACACCAGCATCCATCAATGCTAATGTAGAACCGCAAACTGTTGCCATTGAAGAAGAACCATTTGATTCCATAATTTCGGAAACAACCCGAACCGTATAAGGGAATTCTTCTTTTGTCGGCAACATCGGATGAATTGCTCGCCATGCTAATTTGCCATGACCGATTTCACGTCGTCCTGGGGAACCGATACGACCAACTTCTCCAACAGAGTATGGCGGAAAGTTATAATGCAACAAGAATGTTTCTTTATATTCACCCTGTAATGCATCAATAATTTGTTCATCTTCACCAGTACCAAGTGTTGCGACAACCAAAGCTTGTGTTTCACCCCGTGTAAATAAAGCAGATCCATGTGTTTTTGGCAACACAGCAACATCTGTTTCAATGACACGAACAGTTTTTGTATCACGTCCATCAATGCGTAAACCGGTATCTAATACCATATCCCGAACAATACGAGCTTCTAATTCGTGGAAAACTTTATCACATACGGCAGCTTCTGCTTCACGTTCACTAAATAAGTTTCTTGCTTTTTCACGAATAGCAGAAATTGTTGTTAATCTGTCTTGTTTTTTGTGAATATGGTAAGCCGCTTTTAATTCTTCACCTAATTTTTCTAAAATTTCAGAACGAACAATAGCATATTCCGCCGGTTCTTCTTTTACGTTCCATGGTTCTTTTGCACATTGTTCTGCCAATTCAATAATCATTTGAATAACTGGTTTAATACATTCATGACCAAAAGAAACAGCCCCCAACATAACTTCTTCTGATAATTCTTGTGCTTCGGATTCCACCATTAAAACACCTTCCATAGTGCCTGCAACAACTAAATTCAGTTGACTATGTTTAATGGCATCTAAATCCGGATTTAAAATGTATTGACCATCTGTGTATCCGATACGTGCACCGGCAATTGGTCCTAAAAATGGCAAACCTGATATTGTTAATGCAGCGGATGCGGCAATCATGGCTACAATATCCGGTTGTGTTTTTAAGTCATGACTCAATAAAGTTGCCGTCACTTGTGTATCATTGTTAAATCCCTTAACAAATAACGGACGAATTGGTCTGTCAATTAAACGAGATGTTAAAATTTCTTCTTCGGATGGTTTACCTTCCCGTTTAAAGAACCCCCCCGGAATACGACCAGCAGCATAACTTTTTTCAATATAGTTAACTGTTAACGGGATAAAATCTTCAAATGTGTCCGGTTCATTTTTGCTAGCACATACGGCGGCATGAACAACCGTATCACCATACCGGACAATAACTGCACCGTCAGCCTGACGGGAGAATTTACCTGTTTCAATTGAGAGTGTTTTTCCACCCCATTCTATCTCTTTTTTAAAAGTATTAAAAATTGTCATTTATTCTTTTCCTTCATACATACAAATTGAAGGGGAGCATCCCCTGATGTTCCCCTTTATAATTAGCTTACTTACGTAAACCTAATTTTTTGATGAGCGTTGTATAACGTTCTTCACTATCTTTCTTCAAATAAGACAACAAACGACGACGGCTAGAAACCATTTTCATTAAACCGCGACGGGAATGAAAATCTTTAGCATGTGTTTTCATGTGTGCGGATAAATATTCAATTTTAGCCGTTAAAACAGCAACTTGGATTTCCGGTGAACCAGTATCTCCGGCTGTTGTTGCATATTCAGCGATAATTTGTTGTTTTTTTTCTTTTGAAAGCGACATCGTTTTTTTCCTTTCCATAATAAATGTTATACTTATTTTTCGGCAAAAACTCTAAATGGTTTAAAAAATCCTTTTTCGTATTTTGCCAAAGCGACAAGTTGATTTTGGTATTTAAGTCCGATAATTAAATCTGTATCCGATTGTCGGGAAACATCTTTAAAAACTGCTTCTGTTCCTTGCGGAACACGAATAGCTTTTCCAAACATCAACTCCTTCATTTCTGTTTCACTTACAGCCAGCACCAAGATGTCGTCCAGTACGGTTAAAGTAGAAATCAGATTTGAATTGAGGGTATTATACACGTCTTTTTCTAAATTTTCAAGTAAAATCGAATATTTAATATCAAATGGTCCGCATTTTGTTCGATGCAAAAAAGAAATATGCCCATAACAACCAAGGATTCTGCCTAAATCATGCCCAATTGAGCGAATATAAGTTCCTTTCCCGCACACAACTTCAAAACTGGTTTTTTCAGGTGTGTGAGTTAAAATTTTCAATGAATCAATTTGAATTGTTCGAGGCTTCATCTCAATCGCTTCACCATTGCGAGCTAAATCGTATGCTCGTTTCCCATTAATTTTCAAAGCAGAATAAATAGGCGGTGTTTGCAAAATTGTTCCGTGAAATTGCGAGAGAACTGCTTCTATTTCTTGTTGAGAGGGTCGTTTTTCTGATTGAAAAACAATTTCTCCTTCTTTATCATCTGTTGTTGTTTCTGCGCCCCAAACAACGTCGAATTGATATGTTTTTTTTCCATCCATAACAAATTGAATGGTTTTTGTTGCATGTCCCAAAGCAATTGGCAAAACGCCGGTTGCCAACGGATCCAATGTGCCTGCATGACCAATTTTTTCAGGTTTTAACAACCATTTTAATTTACTTACAACATTTGTAGAACCCATATTGTACGGTTTGTTAATGATAAGCCAACCATTGATTTTATTTTTCATAAGAACCTCGTTAAAACAATTACATTCAAATATATCACAGGAATGATTGAAAATCAATAAACCTTGTTAAACACAATACAATTTTTGTTTTTTTCTTGACTTATAAAAAAAAATGTGATACAAAAACTTATCTTTCATAAACTGGAATGCTTTTTCAGTCTCCAAGGAGATACATCAATCCGCGATGGTTCGTGCATTGGTGTGATAATTGTATTTGAGTTTTTGAACGGTAAAACAAAAACAAAATAAAGAAAGGAATAAATTAAATGTCAGTACGTATTCGTTTAGCTCGTGGCGGTTCTAAAAAACGTCCGGTTCACAAAATTGTTGTTGCCGATAAACGTTCTCCCCGTGACGGTCGTTTTATTGAAGCATTAGGTTTTTATAATCCGTTATTACCAAAAGATCATGCCGATGCTTTGCGTATTAATGCAGAAGCAGCTCAAAAATGGATGTCACAAGGAGCAGAATTAACAGAACGTGTTCAAAAATTGTTTGCATTGGTTGGTTTGGCAGAAAAACCTGTTATTCGTGAACAACCGAAAAAATCCGCTCCGAAGGCAAAAGCTCAAGAACGCATGAGAGAAGCACAAGAAAAAGCTGAAGCTGCTCGTGCCGCTGAAGAAGCCGCAAAAGCCGAAGCACAAGAACAACCTGCTGAATAGGAAGTAACGATGTCCCAACGTGTCTGTATCGGTCAAATCATTAATGTCCACGGCATTAAAGGTGCTGTTAAAATCAAGGCATTTTTAACAAATCCAATGGATATTGGTGCCTTTGAATCGGTCACGGATCAACATCAAAAACGCACATTTCAAATAAAGGCACATAGTCAAAAACAAGGTATTGTTTTAGCATCAATTAAAGGTGTTAATACCCGTAATGATGCCGAATTATTAAAAGGGGTTTCTTTATACATTAATCGCAATCAATTACCACAGGAAGATTCTGATGAGTTTTATTATTGTGATTTGATTGGATTAACCGTTTTAAAAGACAGTGAAGTTTTTGGGAAAGTGCATTCCGTTGAAAATTTTGGTGCCGGCGATATCATCAATATTCAAATAAATAATGGAAAAATTTATTCTTTTGATTTTTCCGAATCAACATTTCCAGTTGTTTCGGTTGACCAAGGAATAATGGAAATTTGTTTACCCCATGGTATGGAAGAGGTGTTGAATGAAGATTAATATTTTAACACTATATCCGGATATGTTTCCCGCTTTTTTGGGATATTCTCTTGCAGGAAAAGCATTGGCAGAAGGAAAGTACATATTAAATATTGTGAATATTCGTGATTTTGCAACAGATAAGTATAAATCCGTTGATGATACACCTTTTGGCGGTGGCGCTGGTATGGTAATGAAACCGGATGTTTTAGATGCAGCCATTCAGGCAACATATAAAACAGGTCCCATTTATTATTTATCACCCAGAGGGGCTGTTTTTACACAAAAAACGGCACATGAATGGGCAATGATGGAAGAAATGACATTTTTGTGTGGGCGATTTGAAGGGATTGACGAACGTATTCTTGAAAAATGGCAGATTAAAGAGATAAGTATTGGAGATTTTATTCTCTCTGGTGGCGAACCAGCTCTTTTAACCATGCTGGATGCGGTCATACGGTTATTACCGTCAGTTATGGGAAATACGGAATCACAGTTTGAAGAAAGTTTTGAAAACGGCTTGCTGGAATATCCGCAATATACAAAACCTCAAAATTGGCAAGGTCGTATTGTTCCCGATGTTCTTGTTTCTGGACACCATGCTAAAATTAAAGAATGGCGTTTGGAACAATCTATCGCATTAACAAAAGCAAGAAGACCAGACTTGTGGACAAATTATCTGGCTCAGAAGAAAAATTAAGAAAGGATATAACATGAACTTAATTAAAGAATTAGAAAATGAACAAATTGCCAAATTAGGCAAAAAAGTTCCTGATTTTAAAGCAGGTGACACTGTTAAAGTGATGTACAAAATTGTTGAAGATAAAGGTCGTGAACGTTTGCAAGCATACGAAGGAGTTTGTATTGCTCGTCACAATGACGGTTTGAATTCTTCCTGTGTCATTCGTAAAATTTCTTTTGGTGAAGGCGTGGAAAGAATTTTCCCAATTTATTCTCCAAATGTAGCAAGCATTGAAGTTATTCGTCGTGGTAAAGTTGTTCGTTCCAAAATTTACTACTTACGTAAATTGTTTGGTAAAGCTGCTCGTATTGCAGAAGATAAAGAAACAACAACAGAAGCATAATCTTAATGTTTTGTTTACCGTAAAAAGCACTCAATTAGAGTGCTTTTTTTATCATGAAAAGCGTATAATTATTCATGTGAGTAAAAACAAGAGATGAACCCCTATTTCTGATACACATTTCAATTGATGCATGCTTACATATTCTTGTTTATTTTTCGTAAAACACATTCAACTAAAATTTATTCTCTTTATTCATTGGTCGAATTATAAACAGAAGGCGTAGTTATTGTGGGTAAGTGGGTTTAGGTTCACATTACCATAGTTGAGACTAACGCACTAGGTAGCACTGCTACATAAGTTGTAATCAATCACACATAGGCACGGCCAATTAAATACAAATTCAGACACGATTTTGTCATATCACATTTTGTTTCATCCTTGCATGAACATTGGTTGCCAAGTTTGGACGATTAAAGACTATTATCCTCCTGAAAAACAATAGAAAGTAAGGTTTTAGTCTTTGCTTTTGACCTATCGGCTGAAATCGAGAAAGATTTAATTTCTCAAAGGACAACAGAAGCCTTAAAACGATTGCAAAACGAAGGGAAAGTTTTAGCCAGATCAACAGGTAAGAAAAATCAAAAGCATAAGTTAGATGGTAAAACTCTTCAAATTAAAGACCTGTTGGAAAAGAAAGTATCCAAAAATAAAATTGCTAAAATTCTTAAAGTGGATATTAAGACTTTGAATAAGTTTATTTTATTGTGGACAATCTGATTTATCCGATACAACACACTACCTAGGCAAAGTAATCACCCTTTATATTAAAAAGAAACTAATAGCCTTTAACTGTTTGGTTAATTGGTTTTAATACCCAATTAATTTTCATATATAACTCATTCCATTGCTTTGTGCTTTGTTACAAAAAAGTTTTTATTGCAGAAAATAAATTATTAAACCTCTGTCATCTGCAGAATTTTATTGTAATTAGAAAACCAC
>JAFZGR010000060.1 GCA_017555325.1 Alphaproteobacteria bacterium
GAAAAAGAATATCAACAGATACACCCCATACAGCCAACAAAACAAAAACACACAAACAAAAAACAAGTGGGCTTAACAGAAAACCAAACCAAAATTCTGCTTTTTCGGCTTGTTTTTTTGTAACATGAAATTGTCGCAACCAAAAACGCAACCCCATAAACTGCCGAAACAAAACCAATAACAATTTTTGAACAACATAGGCCATACCGATAATAACAACTGACAAAATAAAGCGGTTAAAAATATATTCCGTCAACAAAATGTATCCAAACAATGAAAATGAAAAAACAACCAGGGTTAAAAAAGAAATAAATAAAGATAATTTTGAAGAACCGGACAGACCTTGGATTTCATATTCATCATCTGTATTTTCAAGTGTTTTTTGCAATTCTTCATCCGTTAATGAACGACTATCATACAAGAACCGTTTAGACACCAAAATAATACAAAATGCTTTAACGGCATTTGCTATTAATTTAAGCGAAAAAATAATATCATCTGAATATTCTAACCTTAAAGCCAACACCTGAAAATATGAAAACAAACAAATAATCGCAATTGAAAAAATCAACGCAGAACTCAACGATACAGCTTTTCGATTATCAACTTCAATTAATCGCCATCTGGGGTTATACGGTGTAAAAAATACAAATACTGTTGCACAAGACAAAAACAAATACAACAGATACAACGCCCCAACCCGAAGCATAACACCAAGTGTTCCCGAAAAAACAGCCTCATGATGTCGCAACCAAATCCACAAAGCACCAACCAATACAGACGGCATAATACCTCTGGCAAATAACGTTACAAAAGCCGCTGCAACTTTTTGAGAATAATTCGGATTCAAATTATCTGTCCGATATCCCCAGCGCTTACGAATAAACCAACTCATCAACCCCGCCAAAACAATAAACAAAGCCGCCTCAAAACAAATTATCATCACTTGTTTTAAAACAATTTCCTGTTGTTCAAATGGCAATGACTGATACCAAGAAAATGGATAAATTGTTGTAGCATATATAAAGTTTGCAAAACTGCTTAACGATTTCCAAAATTCCCCCACATCCAAAACAGATTCCCTTTTCAACATAATCTGTTCCATCAATTCCTGATTACGCATTTTAGAAATTGTACGATTAATATCATCAATTTTTCCCAAAGATAAATCAACTGCCGCAATTTTTGACTTCACTTCACCGGACACCTTTAAAAATTCTTCTCGCTGTGCCGTAATTTCTTCCGGTTCTGTTTCACCTTCAGCCGTCAATGCAGACAGTGATGTTATTTTTTTCGAAACATTATTTAATTCTTCCGTGTATTGCAATTTATATCTTGTTAAGTCATCATGATATGCATTAATTTCTTTAATATAATCCTGACTTATTTTACGGGATAAAGAGTGAGTCTGAATATATTTTTCAATAACAGATAAAGAATTCGATATATCATTTAATGACAATTGTTTTTCCGCAACAGGAACAACTGTTTCTATTGTTTCGGATACCTCATTTATACCAACAGAACTTTGTTGCGCCAAAACAGGCAAACAACTAAACAATAAAAACAAAGAAACCACAAAACACCGCATAAAAACGCCTCCAACAATCGATTTCATCTTAAAAATTACTTTTGTTATACCTTTATATACCCCTTATTGTCAAGGTAAAACAACATCCGTTAATATAAGATAATTTAGGTACAAAACAAATAACAACAGACCAAATAATCAGATTAACACAACCTTTTTTTCGACAAATACTGTTAGTTTTAATATATTTTTGAAAAAAAATATCAAATTTTGATTTTTTTTCTTGCACTTTATATTTAGAACGTATAAAACAGTATTGTTAAAACTAAAAAGGTGAAATATGAAAAAAATTATTTTAACACTCTTTTTCAGCATTTTGCTGAGTTTAGGTATAACTGCGTGCAAACCAAGCGAACCTGCCGCAGATATTATTGTGTTTACACAAACAGGATGTCCGCATTGCGAACATGCAATGGCATACATTAACAACATGTTAAAAAAGCAAATGCCGACAATTACCGTTGCGGAATACAACATTCTGGCTTCGCAAGAAAATAAAGATTTATTCAAAAAGTATGTCCGTCAATTTAAAATAGCGGGTTCTAGCATTGGAACACCGTTAATTATTGTACGGGGAACAGCTTTAATTGGTTGGGAAAAAAGCATACAGGAAAAAATCATCAAAGTTTTAGAACAAAAGTAAAGGAGAAAAAAATGAAAGAAGTAAAGACAACAAAAACAACACAAACTGAATGTTGTTCAAAACCGGCAAGCGGTTGTGGCTGTGGTTTAAAATTAACATGCTTATGCGGTTCCATTTTAGGTTCCGGTATGATTGTTGCTGCAGCAATTTTATTTTCAGCCCCAACAAAACCAGCTCCAATCCAACAGGTAAAAACACCTGTTGTTGCATCAAAACCAGTTGCTGATGATGCAGCATTTAAAAAATTCGTTGAAGAAAATCCGCAATTCATTGTTGACACATTAAATAACCACATGCGTCAGGAATATGAAAAAAGACAAAAAGAAATTGAAGAAGAAGAAGCAAAAAATCCACCGGTAGCTCCTCAAGAAATCATCGATTAAATCTTAAAAGACAAATCAAATCATTCATTGGGAAATCCAAAAGGAAAATACGTTATTATTGAATTCTTTGATTATAACTGCGGTTGGTGTAAAAAAACAAATGAAGAAATGTACAAAGCCATTTCTGCAAAAACAGGTAAAAACATTCGTTGGATTCCAATTGACACACCAATTTTCGGTGAAAATTCAGAACTCGTTGCCCGTTATGTCTTAGCTGCCGGCAAACAAGGCAAATATGCTCAAATGCATGATGCAGTTGTTAAAGCTAAAAAATTAGATAAAGATTCTTTAATTGAAATGGCTAAAAAAATTGGTTTAAACACCAAAAAATTAACAGCTGATGCTGAAGGAAAAGAAGTTAAAGCAAAATTAGAAGCAAACCAAAAATATGCTGAAAAATTAAAAATTAACGGTGTTCCGATGTTAATTGTCAACGGAAAAATCAACCGTGGTGCTTTATTCGGTCCAAAATTAGAAGAA
>JAFZGR010000061.1 GCA_017555325.1 Alphaproteobacteria bacterium
AACAGAAGGTTTTTGTATGTCTTTATCGGACACACCATTTGTCATATCGGAAATTGATCTTTGTAATGTTTTAATCTGTGATTTTAATCGTTCCGTCTCTGATTTTACAGCTTTTGTTTTCTTTTTCGCCTTTCTAATCAAAAAATATGCCCCTAATGTAGCAGCAACAACTGTTGCAACACCGACAATCCACTTCCAGTTTCTTTCCCAAAAATTCAATTTTTCAGGAGAAATATTTGTAACATCAATTCTCTTTTTTTCATTTTTACGTTTACGGTTAACAATTTGCATTCCTTGTGAATTCTCACATACAACACCTGGATCAAAACACATTAAATCATCTTTATTTTCGCTTTCTTCAGGAATAATAGGAGGGATAAAAAACTCAACCGATTTTTGTTTTTTCTTTTTAGACTTCATCCGCCTATTTTCAGAATCATCATCTTCTTTACAGGATAATCCATTCATCGGAAAACCATCATCTTCTCTACCGTCATTCTGTTCAGCAGAACCAGCGCCATTCCCATAACCCAATAAAGGGGGCTCTGTACCTGTTCCACTCTCATTTCCCTTGCTATTTTCTCCGGAACAAACTCCACTCTTTCCGTGACAGGACAAGGGCGTACCCCTACCTATTCGATCATCACCACTCTCGCCTGCGCCGCTCACATGACTAAAACCATTCCCCTGACTGGACAAATGCTCTCCTGTATTCACTCCATTTTCAGAATTTTTCAGTTCATTTTGCTTTCCAGACGTTGCTGTATGCCTAGATTCATTATCTCTTTCATCAAAATTATTCGTAATTTCTTCTTGCCGATTTTCTGTATTGACATTTTCACCCAACGATGTATTTTCTCGTGATTGATTTAGACCATCGTTATCTATCTGATGATTATTTTCAATTAGCGTATTATTTATCCCGCTTGTTGAAAAGGGTACAATTTCTGTAGCGGCTATTCCAATTGGTGGTTCACCATTCCCTTGTCCATGAAGCAGATTAGATTGCACTGAAGGTTCACCTAAATTATCCGTTATGACATCTCGCCCGATCAACGAATTATGCTCATTAGAATCAACAACTGCATCATTTTCGAGTGAAATTCCTTCTCCAGAAACATCCTCAGTTGAAATAATACTTTCAACTGATAGTGGTTCAGGAACAGGAATATTTGTTGTTGAAGCTAATACATCCGTATTTATTGAGATAGGCACAACAGATTCAAGTACAAAAGAATTTGATTGTTCTGACATTATTATATCTATTGAAGTTGGCTGTGGCAAAGGTATCTCACTTTGTGGTGCCGGAGGAACAGCATCTACCGACAGAGGAACATCTTCGTGCTTAATTTCCTCTTTATCCATCGGTGGCATCGGCGGAGTCGGATTTAACGGAGGCGGATCCATCATCGGTGAAATATCACTCCCAGAATGTTGCATCGGTTCAACTTGCACTGGTGGTTGAGGAGGCATTTCTATTGAAGTTGGCTGTGGCAAAGGTATCTCACTTTGTGGTGCCGGAGGAACAGCATCTACCGCCAGAGGAACATCTTCGTGCTTAATTTCCTCTTTATCCATCGGTGGCATCGGTGGAGTCGGATTTAACGGAGGCGGATCCATCATCGGTGAAATATCACTCTCTGAATGTTGCATCGGTTCAACTTGCACTGGCAAAATTGGTATATTGCTTTCCTCTAAGGGTTGTGGTGGTAGAATGGGAATAGGAGGTCCATTTGAAACCATCGGTGCATCAAAATCAATCGGCGCTGGCATTGAAGATAAAGGCGTTTGTGGACGAGGAAGCGAATATATACGAGGAATACTGGATTCATCAATTAACGGAAATTGAAATTCTTCTCTGCCCATTGATTGAACACTTTGACCTGATTTATTTTCTGTTGTCGATAACCTTCTAATATCTATGTTTTGATCATTAAACAGAGCAATACATTCCCAAACAGATCTAGTCAATCTAGGGTTAGTTCTATGAGAATGAACAAAATGGTATGGTGTATTTCCCCAAAAATTTTGAATATATGGATTTGCCCCATTTGCCAAAAACAATTGTATTGCTTCTAAATTCAAAAGTTTTCCGGCAAAATGCAACGGTGTATTACCCTCATTATTTTGAACATTAATGTTGGCCCCATTTTCAAGCATTATTGGTAATAATGCTGATATTCTACTTTGTTTTGTTACCAAAAAGTGAAATGGCGTATTTCCATCATAATTTTGCAAATTTAAATTCAAAGACACATTATGGACACGACATTCACTCATTAAGACATACGCAACCTGATGATTTTTTTCCATTGCAAGATGCATTGCCGTATTTCCGGCTTCATTTTGAACATTCACATCAATCCCTGCCGCAATTAATGATCTAATTTTAAATATATCACCATTTCGCACTGCTTTATGGAGTTCAGTATCGCCCTCCTCTGTCGTTTCTTGAAACGAAGCATTACAAGCAACTAGCATCTGAAACATTTCTCGGTTACCGCTTGGAATATAATCATACAAAGAAATCTTTTTTCCGTTAACCGTTACAGCATTTATATCTATACCTGTATCAACCAATGTACGAACCATCTCCTCATTCCCCGATCGAACAGCAGAAACAATCAGTGGTTCACCTGATGCATTCAAAGCATTTATATCATATCCTTCCTGAATTAAATACTGCAAAAATTCAACCGAACAATTTTGAACAACCTCATGAATAATATCATTTTTTAATCGACCCGAAATCTGAAGAAATATTTTAAAAAATTCGAGATCACCCTGAAATATTGCTCGCTGTATCAACGATATACCATGTTCATCTGCTGCCTGAACATCAATATTATATTTTGTAATAAATGATTGAAGTTCTGTTCGAAATAAAAACAATAAACGATATCTATCCATAGAACTCAATGCCGTAAAATCAGCTTGATTATCTAATAACAACCGAATAACTTCCGGCTGTTTATAGCTTACGGCAATAGCCAATGGCACATCACAATCCAATTTTTCATTGATATCTGTGCCACTGGCAATTAACTCCTGAATTTTCTGCGTGTTTCCTGTTTTTATCGCTTCTAAAAAAACATTTTCCGCATCAGATAAAGTGGAGGATGCCCAACCCCAGTTATTTACAACCCCAACACTCATTTTTAATTCTCCGTTTTATACATATATGTAAATTATATCATAAAAACCAAATACCAACAAGCAAAAATCATATTTTAATAGTTGAATAACTCTAATTTTTAAACAAATCTTCCCATACCATGCTGACAACGCCTCTTTTAATATCAAAAAAAGCACCCATAGGTGCTTTTTAAACTAAATATTATCTTGCATTTGTGCAATCGGAACAGACATATCTTCGGTAGATCGAGTTGCTTTTTTCACAGTCTTTTTAACTACCTTAATCGGCTTTTTTTGTTTAACAGACTTACTCTCAGACACGGATTGCTTTGCTTTTTCATCTTGAGCTTTTTTATTAACAGACAAAACTTCTGTATTAGCCAAAGAGATAGTCTTTTCAGCCTCCTTATTTTCCGTTTCAGGCACATCAAAATGAGGAATAGAATCCGATGCATCTTCAACTTTTTCCAAACCACTCATCTCAGACTTTAATTGCTCATTTTCTGAATTTTGTAATGTTGGTTGTTGACGTTGTTGGTCCTGTATATTTTGCCGCATCGTCGTTTCATTTGCAATTGCAATATTTTGCATGCGCATATAATGATCAGCATACTGCATATATGTTTGAGACAAAACCAAATCGTTTTGAATTAACGCATCTTTTGCTGCTGCTTGATACTTCTCAAATAATTGTAATGCCGTACCGTGAACTTTACCCATAGGACCAGAACTTTCCAATGCTGTGTTACGTGTAATAGTTGATCGTGAATTTCTGTTATTATATCGTCCGTTATGACGATTCTTTTGATTCGGTTTCATAGACCCTCAAAAAAAATATATAGTTGATATAAATTATATTTATTTTAAACAAACATAAAAATTAAAAAAATAAAACTGCTTAGTCTCATAAGCAGTTTTATCTTATCAAATCATTTTACTTTTTGCAAGCAAAAAATCAAATTATTGGCAAAAACCACTTGTGCACGGAGGCAAAACCTGACCGGCTGGCGCTTGAACCACAACCGGTTTTCCATGAACATAAGATGCTTGTTGTTGCATAATAACAGGTTGTTGTTGGACATAGGCAGGAGCCCGTTCCACCATAACAGGTTGTTGAACCATAACCGGTTTTTGAATAACAACAGGCTGTTGAACAACAACCGGTTGACGAACTGTCACATCTCGGTTAACCGTAACCGGGTGTTCAACTGTCACAGGATATTGACGAACAACCGGATATTGAACCTTTACAGGTGATTGTGTATATGAAATACTCGTTACCGTTCCCGAACAATTAGCCCCTGCGGCACAAATACCGGTGACCGGCACTTGTTGCGGTGTCGTTACAACTGCCGGTACAGAACCGGTCGGTTGTTGGATAACCATTGGTTGTTGTTGAATATGCATCGGTGCTTGTATTGCAACCCCTTGTGAAGCAATTGGAGCTTGTTGAGCTGTTGCCTGAGCTGGGACTTTATATGTTCTTGTTGATGTTTTGACAGAATTATCAATTTCATCTAATGGTGTATAACCATCCATAATACGTTCATTTTGAGTTGTATATGTTGTTTCCGTACGTGAAACAACTTGTTCATTAGCTACTGCCGACATTGAAACGGCAACTGTACCGCAAACTGCGACAAAAGCAATTAAAGAAAAGGATGTGTGTTTCATTGTTTTTCCTCCAAAACTAGGTTATCGTGTAAAGTTTATACTTTAAAATATGAAAAATCAAGTATTATTCTTCAATTCCCAATAATTTTTTATATCTGTCCCGCAAAAATTCCGTTTCAGCTCTATCTGCCGGTGTCATTTTACGTAATCTTAAAATTTGACGCATAACCTTGGTATCAAATCCATTTCCCTTGGCTTCCGCAAAAATTTCCCGCACATCTGCTCCCAATTCTTTTCGTTCTTCTTCCAACCGCTCAATGCGTTCGATATAAGAAACCAATTTCCCACCATCAGCGTCTTTTTCCATTTCAATAATATCGTCGCTCATTTATCCCCCTT
>JAFZGR010000062.1 GCA_017555325.1 Alphaproteobacteria bacterium
GGGTGTGTTTGCCTTGATGGTTGTTCCGTTTGGATTAATTGGCATTTTTCTGAAGCAAAAACGTCATTTATGGTATTTTTGGGCAGTAAGTGTTGTTGTGGCAATTGTTTATTCCTTTTTAGAAAATCCTTTTTGGGGCATGATATTAAGTTTAATTTATTTGTTGTGTTTAGCAATCTATTTTGCTCGCAATGGGCACATGAAAGGGTTTAATTTTATTTTATCTGTTATGATTATACGTGTTATTTGGCAATATATTGATTTGGTAGTGTCTCTTATGACAACGGGAATTGGTTTAATTGTGACGGGAATTGTTTTATTAATGGGTATTTTGTTTTATTTATATGTTTATCCATATATTGTAAAACAGATAAAAAACGGAGGAAAGAATGAATAAAAAAACTTTCACTGTTTTATCTTTTTTTCTTCCGTTCTTTATTTTGTTGATATGGGTGTGTTATTTAACTTATATAACAACAACAGCACAACAGGTTATTCTTGCCGTACAGGGATTTGATCCAAGGGATTTGTTATCCGGTCATTATATTCGTTATCAAATTGATTGGAATAATACGGATTGTACGCAGTTTGACGATAATAAATGTCCTTATGCAGATTTTGATAAAATTATTCACCGTTATTATTTGCCGGAACAATATGCAATACAAATTGATAAATTATTTTCCAGTCAAATTTTAAAATCCGAATCGGTTCGCTTTGATATCGTATATGCCTATGTCAAAGGAAAAGAACCAATTGCATCAATGCTTTTGATTAATGGTCAAGAGTGGATTGATTATTTACAAACACAACATGAAAGGAAAAAATAAAATGGCATTAGTATCTTTAAGACAATTGTTAGATGATGCTGCGGAACACGGATATGGTATTCCGGCATTTAACGTTAATAATATGGAACAGGTTTTGGCAATCTTAGCTGCCGCTAAAAAAACAGAATCTCCGGTTATTATTCAAGCCAGTAAAGGGGCTCGTGGATATGCTAATGATGCAGTATTAAAACATTTGATGATGGCTGGTGTTGAAATGTATCCAGATTTGCCGATTTGTGTGCACCAAGATCATGGTTCCTCTCCGGAAGTTTGTTTTTCCGCTATGATGAATGGTTTTACATCGGTTATGATGGATGGTTCTTTAACACCGGATGGTCAACCGGCTTCACACGAATACAATGCAAAAGTGACACATGAAGTTACAAACGTTTCACATCAAGTTGGTGTTTCTGTTGAGGGTGAATTAGGCTGTATTGGTTCATTAGAAACAGGGAAAGGTGAAAAAGAAGATGGTCATGGCTTTGATGGTGAAATTGATAAATCAAAATTATTAACTGATCCGGATGATGCTGTCCGTTTTGTTGAAGAAACAAAAGTTGATGCTTTGGCGGTTGCTATTGGTACATCTCATGGGGCATATAAATTTACCCGTAAACCGGATGGAGCTATTTTATCTATTGATACGATTAAGAAAATTCATCAAAAATTACCATACACGCATTTGGTTATGCATGGATCTTCTTCTGTTCCGCAAGATTTACAGGATATTATCAATGCTTATGGTGGTAAAATGCCACAAACATATGGTGTTCCGGTAGAAGAAATTCAAGAAGCCATTAAGTACGGTGTTCGTAAAGTTAATGTTGATACCGATTTGCGTATGGCTATGACTGGGGCAATTCGTAAAGTTTATACAGAAAAACCGGCTGAATTTGATCCTCGGAAGTACTTGAAGCCGGCAATGGATGCAATGCAAGCTGTATGTGAAGCCCGTTATCAGGAATTTGGTGCGGCAGGTCAAGCCGGACATATCAAACCGATTTCATTGGCAGATATGGCAAAACGTTATAAATCTGGCGAATTGGATCCTAAAATTAATAGATAAGATTTTTCTTTTTGTTGATTTTTGTAGCCCGATAGAAATATCGGGTTATTTTTTTTTATATATACAAATGATAAAAAAGGTACCTTTTTTTCCCCCTTCAAATCTCTGAAATCCTTTTTTAAAAAAAAAGATTAATTCTTCTTTTAGTTGAATACATTATTCAAAATTAAAAAATTTTTAAAAATGTGTAAAAAATTGTTGTATTTTAACGTACCTTTTTTTATACTCACATTATAAGAATGACTTTAAGAAGTGAGGATGAAAATGAAAATGCA
>JAFZGR010000063.1 GCA_017555325.1 Alphaproteobacteria bacterium
GCTTATGGTATTTATAATGAGGGTACAATGAAGGCAACAACAATAACAGGACTTGGTGATTTTATTGGTATTATGAGTTTAAAAGGAATAATGGAAGCGACAGAAAGTATAACGGGAGTAACAAAAGATGGCCATTATTATCATGGTCTTTCTCTTAATACCACCAACTCTTCTATCTCAGCACCAAATTTATATTATTGTCCAATATATGATATTACTAGTATTGCAGATGTTAATGGCACTTTAAAATGTGTTTCAATGAATGGGTGTACTTGTGATTAAATCCAATAAAATAAGATTTTTCTGTCCGTTGAAATTTAATCAGCGGACAGCGAGTCATTTATTTTTCTATTTTTTTTGTTGTTCAAATAATATAATAATATCTTTTAAATCTTCTGCTGAATAGGTTGCTAATTGCAGTAAAAGTTTTTGCTTTTTCGAATCGGATATTAAGAATAGAGAAAGAGCTTTTATTTGGTTTTCCAGTTCAAATATTGTTATTAACTTATTTAAATTTTTAGCAGATGGAAAATGTTTGCCTCGTTCCATATTGCTAATTGAAAGCGTTGAAACACCTATCAATTCAGCAAGTTCTTCTTGTGTTAACTCTTTTTTTTCCGTAAATGGCGGATAAGTGATGAAATTATTTTCATTTTTTTCCTTTCATTCAATAAAAAACGTCAAATGCATCATACATTTGACTATCAAAATTATTGTATCATCATTTAATAAAATGTAAAGTGTTCTTTATTTTAAATGAACAAAGGAATGTTTTTTTTTCCTGATAATACAATTATTTATATGAGGATGATTCAATTATCGGTACACAAAAATGTACTGCGGATTGTATCTGTATCGATTAGTTAAAACTTTTGAAAAAGATTTGTTTACAAAAAGATATTTCTTTTTTTATTGAAATTTTATAAAACAATGTTTGCATTTTTTTTTAGATATTGTTAAAATAACGTATCTTTTAAATTTTAATTATTTTTTAGGAAAAAACATGCACTCAATTCATTCTCTTTTGGTGGATTTAACTCTTATATCCATCTATGCCGCTTTAATTACATTGTTATTTAAAAAATTAAAACAGCCGACTGTTCTCGGATACATTTTAGCCGGTATTTTTGCCGGTCCGTATTTGGATTTTTTACCAACTGTCACAGATAAGGAAAATTTAACTTTATGGGCGGATATCGGGGTTATATTTTTACTTTTCAGTTTGGGCTTGGAGTTTAGCTTTAAAAAGATGATGAATGTTGGAAAAGCTGCTATGATTACAGCAAATTTAAACATCTTATTTATGTTGTTTTTAGGGTATAATACAGGGCTTTTATTAGGGTGGTCTACAACTGATAGTTTTTTTCTGGGTAGTATGATTTCTATGTCATCCACAACAATTATTATTAAAGCATTTGATGATTTGAATATTAAAAAGCAGAAGTTTACAGATTTGGTTTTTGGGGTTTTGGTTGTTGAAGATTTAGTGGGTATTTTATTATTGGTTTTGTTGCCGACAATTGCGTTGGGTAGTTCTATTAATGGTGGAGAATTGGTATTTAGTACATTAAAGTTGTGCTTTTTCTTGGTGCTTTGTTTTGTTGCCGGTATTTACTTGGTTCCAACGTTTCTCAAAAGAATTGAACGCTTCTTAAATGATGAAATGCTGTTGCTTATGACAATCGGTCTTTGCTTTGGAATGGTTTTGTTTGCAACATATTCCGGATTTTCTTCTGCTTTAGGAGCTTTTATTATGGGATCAATTTTGGCAGAAACAGCCATTTTAGAACGAATTGAAAAGAATATAAAACCACTGAAAGATTTTTTTGGTGCCGTCTTTTTTGTTTCGGTTGGGATGATGGTTAATCCTGCAATGTTTGTGGAATATGCATTTCCGATTTTTGTAATTACTTTAATTGTTATTATCGGAAAAGTTGCTTTTTCCTGTTTTGGATTTATTGTGTCCGGACAAGCATTAAAAACATCTGTGCAAGGTGGGTTTTCTTTGGCACAAGTTGGTGAATTTGCCTTTATTATTGCAGCGCTTGGTATGAGTTTAGGTGTTTTAAATGAACGGGTATATCCAATTATTGTTGCTGTTTCCGTAATTACAACTTTTTTAACGCCAATGATGATAAAGTTTGCAGAACCGATGTTTCATATGGTATCGCAGGCTTTACCCGAAACTTGGTTAAAATATATTGAACAAAACGCTACCGGTGTTTCGGAAACAAAACAAACAGAACGATTGTGGAATATTTTATTTAAAAACTATTTATCTCGTTTGATTTTGTTTATTATGATTAATTTTACGATTATCGGTTGCACGAATCATTTTATTAAACCGATTATTCACTCATTGTTTCCAAATTTGACCGCTCGCATTGTTGTGACAGCTATCGCATTGTTAGTTATGTCCCCATTTTTAAAGGCGTTAGTTGGTTGGGAGACTATTTTACCGGATGTTTTACGAGAACGATTGGATCCGATATTGAATAAGGTCGCCGGTTCTTTGCGTTTGAATTGGCGGGACAATCAGGTTATTAAGAAAGTTGAAGAAACAATTCAGTCCTGTGATATCGGGGGAACGAAAAATATTAAGAATTTGTTATTGGGAAATAATAAAATTGCTCTTGTATATTACAAATTATGGACAGAGAAAAAAGCCAATCGTTTGCCGTTAATCTTATTGACAACATTCCGTTTGTTGGTTGTTTGTTTCTTTATTATGACAGTTGTTCATCAGTTTTTAACGGAAAATCCAAAGGTTATTGCTATATTGGTTGCATTATCTGTTTGGGCTGTTTTAAAATCCCAATGGTTATTCCGTCAATATAATAAGATGGAAACACAGTTTTTAGATAATTTAAACGGTCATAGAACGCCAGTTGTTAAGACAGATAAATAGATTAATCAATAAAAGCCTTTATGATGTGTATAAATGCTTTTTTACAAACAGAACACTTTCTGTATCGTGTTTTAAGCCTGCTGTACAGCAAGCAAAGTTTTTAGCATCTAATATCATGTTCATTACATTAGTTCAGTGAAATTGATATAAATATCCCCACCAATTTGATTGGTGGGGATAAAGTTTTTATGTTATTGAAAATGAAAATTTTATTCTTCTTCAATTTCTTTTTCAATATCGGCACGCACACGTGGAGAATTGAGTAATTCTTCAATGTATTGAGATGTTTCAAAACCTGAATCTGATTTAAAAATAATATCCGGTACAATTCTTAACCGAATTGCTTTACCAATTTTGTATCTGAATGCCCCTTTATGTTTATTTAGTAATAGAATTTGTTCATCTGTGTCGATATCTCCGATTCCTTGAATATAGACCGTTGCATAAGATAAATCCGGAGAAATAGATACTTCTGTGACCATAATATAAGATGGCTTTAATCCACTTATAAACAAATTATCTTCCATAAACATTTTTCCGATAACGTGGCGAATTTCTTCTGCGACACGTAATTGCCGTTGCGAGGGGGCTTTTGATTGTCCTTTTCCGATTGTTGTCATGAAAGTCTCCTTACACATCCAAATTTAATTTAACGGCAATTTCTTCCATATCAAAACATTCAATAATGTCATTGACTTTAATGTCATCGTAATTATCAAAGCTGATACCGCAGTCAAATCCTTCTTTTACTTCTTTTACATCATCTTTAAAGCGTTTTAATTGAGAAATAACACCGGTATAAATGACAACACCATCTCTTAATAAGCGGGCTTTTGCATTTCTTCGTACAAGTCCTTCTTTAACCATACAACCGGCAATTTTACCGACTTTGGAAATGTTAATAACTTGACGAATTTCGGCATATCCTAACGTTTTTTCACGTAATTCAGGTTCTAATAAACCTTCAACGGCTTTTTTCATATCATCAGCAACGTCATAGACAATAGAATAATAACGAATATCTACACCATCTCGTTTTGCCATTTCACGAGCAGTTGGGTTCGCACGTACATTAAAGCCGATAATAATTGCTTTTGAGGCACGAGCCAATGTAATATCCGATTCGTTAATTGCCCCAACAGCACTGTGTAAAATATGAACTTTGACCTCGTCATTGGCAATTTTTGATAAAATGCCATTTAATGCTTCAACAGAACCTTGAACGTCACCTTTAATTAAAACAGGTAATTCTTTAATTTCACCGGCTTTAATTTTGGCTAATAAATGTTCTGCTGTACTCATTGTTTTTACCTGTAAGATTTCACGAGCTTTTCTTTGACGATAAGCAGAAATTTCTCTTGCTCGATTTTCTGAATCAACTACAATGAAATCATCTCCGGCAGCCGGTGTTCCTTGTAATCCGATAACTTCTACCGGCTCAGATGGTAAAGCTTGCGGAACACGATGTCCTTTATCATTAAACAATGAACGAACACGTCCCCATTCCTGACCGGAAACAAAGATGTCGCCGACTTTTAGTGTTCCTTTTTGAATGAGTACGGTTGCAACGGAACCACGTCCTTTATCCATACGAGCTTCTACAACAACACCTTCGGCTGTTCTCTGCGGATCGGCTTCTAAGCCCAAAATTTCAGCTTGTAATAAAATAGCTTCGATTAATTTATCTAAGTTTAACCGTTTTTTTGCTGAAACTTCCACATCTAATACGTCGCCTCCCATTGATTCTACAACAACATCGTGTTGCAATAAATCTGTCCGAACACGTTGCGGATTGGCTCCGGGAACATCAATTTTGTTAATGGCAACAACAATTGGGACCCCGGCAGCTTTGGCATGATGGATGGCTTCAATTGTTTGGGGCATAACACTATCATTTGCCGCAACAACCAGTACAACCAAATCTGTCACTTTTGCCCCGCGGGCTCGCATGGCTGTAAATGCAGCGTGACCTGGTGTATCAATAAATGTCACTTTTTGTTTGTTTGGTAATGTGACTTGATAGGCGCCAATGTGTTGTGTAATTCCACCAGATTCTCCGTCAGCAACGTTTGCTGAGCGTAACGCATCCAACAAGGAGGTCTTTCCATGGTCAACGTGTCCCATAACGGTGACAACAGGAGAACGGGAAACCATGTGTTCCGGATTATCTTCTTCTTTCTTTAAAATTTCTTCTACATCTGATTCGGCAACCCGTTTGAATTTGTGACCTAATTCAGATACAACTAATTCGGCGGTATCTGCATCAATGGTTTGTGTAATAGTTACCATCATCCCTAATTTCATTAAAATTTTAACAACGGTTGCCCCTTTTTCGCTCATGCGGTTGGCTAATTCCTGCACTGTAATTGTTTCCGGAATAACAACTTCACGAATGATTTTCTCTTGTGATTTTAATTGTTCCTGATGTTTTAAGCGTTCTTTTTCTCTGGATCGGCGAATAGATGCCAATGAGCGGCGTTGATGTGGAACACCGTCATCGTCATCATCATCCCCAGTATTAACCCGAATATTTTTATACGCATTCATATTCATTTTCCCGTTTCTTTTTTCTTCATATGAACTGCGGTTTCTGTTGGATTTGTTGTCATCATCGTTCATTTCACGTTCTTTTTTGCGCGAAAAAGAGGGGGCTTCATCTGCAAAATTTTTCTTTTCTGAAAAACGTTTCTTTTCTGAAGAATCTTCTGTCAGTGGGCTGGAATGAGAGGATGTTTTTTCTTGCTCAACAGGTTCTTCTTTTGCTTTTTCTTTTTCTTGTTCAAGAATTTCTTGTTGTTTACGTTCAGCCTCTATCCGTTGCTGTTCGGCTAATGCAGCTGCTTTTTCTTGTTCACGTTGTTTTGCTTCTTGCAACAACTTGATTTTTTGTGCAGCATCTTTGGATAATGTGCCTGTTTGTGTTTCCGGTGTCACAACTCTTTTTTTTCGCACTTCTACTTGTACCATGTTCGTCCGTCCTGCCCCGACATTTTGCCGTACACGACCGCCCAAAGAAAGAGTCGTTTTTTTCAACTCTAATGTTTTACCTGATAAGGTGAGTGGTTTTTTTTCTTCTGCCATGGTTTATCCTCTCGTTAAATGGTGAATGTATAAATTTAATTTCGTTGCGATTTTTAATAATTCCTGTGCAATTGAACTTTTTAATATTGCAACATGAACCTGTGAATCTTGTCCTGTGATTTGTCCTAATTCTTCTCTTGTTAAAAATGAAAAAATTGGAATTTTTTCTGTTGATTTGTACAGTTTGTTTTTTCCGTTTTCTGCAGCATCATTAGCTTCAAAAGCAATAATGGTATCCATTGTTCCGATTGCTTTTTTGACTCCTTCAAAGCCAAAAACCAAAAATCCTGCTTTGCGGGCTAAACCTAGTAAGGACAAACATCTGTTTTTTAATTGTTGATAAGTTAATTCTTCTAAATTATCCGGAATTTTAACAGTTCCTTTTGCGGCTTTATAAAATAATTTTTTTTCAATGGCCATTTTTAGCAGTTGTTGATCTGCTGTTAACCATAAACCAGCTCCCGGCAATTTTTCAAAAACGTCAAAAACAACTTCTTTGTCGGGAGAAATAACAAAACGAAGCATTTCTTCCCGACGTAGAAGATTTTTTGTTGCAAAACAAACTTTGTAGCCATTATCAGCCGCTCGTTTGTGCGAATGTCTATTTTTCGTTTGCAAACCAGTGTTCCCGTGCTTTCATAATAAGGGCGTTGGCATCATCTTCCGTGATGTTTGCTTTGCCCAAAATTTCTACTAATTCATCACCGGATAAATCCGCCAAATCATCCAAAGATTTAATATCTTTTTCTCCTAATTTAACTAATTGTTCCAATGTTAATCCTTCAAAAGATTGTAAATCTTTTTTGAGTTTTAATTCTTGAACTTTCTTTTCCAAGTTATCTTGTGCAACGATAAGATAGGCTTTTGCTCGATTTTGTAATTCTTCGGCCAAAGCTTCGTCAAAACCTTCGATAGAGGCCAATTCTTCCAAAGCAATATAAGCAATATCTTCAACTTTTGAAAAACCTTCCTGAACCAACAAGTGAGCCATCATGTCATCTACATCCAAAGCATGCATAAACAATTCGACACGCTCTTTTGTTTCATTAATACGATGCTCGGATTCTTGGGCTTCTGTCATCATATCGATATGCCATCCCGTTAATTGGCTGACAAGTTTAATGTTTTGTCCCCGACGTCCGATTGCTATTGATAATTGTTCATCACTTAAAACAATTTCTACATTTTTGGATTCTTCATCAATAACAATTTTCAAAACTTCATTGGGTGCCAATGCGTTAACAATAAATGTTGCTGGATCAGATGACCATTGTATCACGTCAATTTTTTCACCTTGTAATTCTTGAACAATTGCTTGTACACGAACCCCACGCATACCAATACAAGCCCCTCGTGCATCTAAGGTGTTATCTTTTGACCAAACGGCAATTTTTGCCCGTGAACCAGGATCACGAGAAACGGATTTGATTTCAATTGTACCATCATAAATTTCTGGAACTTCTGCCGTAAATAATTTAGCCAAAAATTGAGGATGTGAACGGGATAAAAATACCTGTGGTCCTTTTAATTCCGGGCGGACATCCAAAACATAAGCCCGTAAGCGATCCCCGATGCGATATGTTTCTCTCGGAATTAATTCATCACGGCGTAATAATGCTTCAACCCGTCCAATTTCTAAAATTAAATTACCACCTTCAACCCGTTTAACGGTTCCGTTAACAATTTCACCTTTTTTATCTTTCATGTCGTTATATTGACGCATGCGTTCGGCTTCACGTACTTTTTGAGTGATAACCTGTTTTGCTGTTTGGGCGGCAATGCGTCCAAAATCCATTGGGGGTAAAATATCAATAATTTCATCGCCGATTTTTAATGAACGATTTTTTTTGTGAGCATCTGTTAAAGAAATTTGTGTAAACTCA
>JAFZGR010000064.1 GCA_017555325.1 Alphaproteobacteria bacterium
TATGTGTGTATCAGATTGTTTTTCTGATGAGGAATGTGTTAAGGATTATGGTGATTTAAGCAAAATGATTTGTTGTAATAAAAATTTAATCCGTAACGGATACTGTTGTGCTTCTATAACGGAAGACGGGAAATGTTGTGATGAAAAGGGACAATGTTGTCCGGATGATAAACCGATTATGATGAAAAATGGGACTTGTCAATCTTGTACAACAGCATCTGTTTTGTCGATTGCTGATATGAAGACAGATTGTCTCAGTATGTGTCCTAATCGAATTGTTTATAAAGGACGATATGAAAATCGGTGTAATTTACCGTGTGGTATTGACGGAACACCGACCGCCGGAAAGCCCATTCCGGATAGCTGGGGAAATTGTAAAGCTTGTAGTGATACAACAGAATTTATTTATATGTCAGATAAATATACCGCCTCGGAATACAGTCAATGGTGTGATAATGCCTGTTTTGTTGATCCCTATCAACGGATAACGAATGGGAGTGCTTGTGCTTTCTTGTGTCCGGCAGGACAAATGCGAGATGCAAACGGTAAATGTGTTGAGTGTAATAGTCCGACAACTATTCCACTTTCTTATAATGGTGGAAAATGCAAAGAAATTTGTGGTGATCGTAAAATTGGTGGAAAGGACAATAAATATTGTATTTTGGACGAATGTCCGGAAAAGACTATTCGGATGAAAAACGGCTCATGTATGTCTTGTGACACAACTGATAATCCATATGTAGGGGATTTAGATGAAGATTGTGAAACGGCTTGTCCAAATCGGATGTATTACAAGGGTCGGTATGAAGACCGCTGTACACTTCCTTGTGGCGTTGCCGGTACACCTACCGAGGGGAAACCCATTCCGGATAGTTGGGGGGCCTGTAAAACATGTGATAATACTACGGAATTTTTAGCGATGTCAGATAAATATACATCAACGGAATATAAAAAATGGTGTGATGATGCGTGTACAACATCTCCTTATAAACGGGTGACAAACGGCAGTTCCTGTGCATTATTGTGTCCGGCAGGACAAATGCGAGATGCAAACGGTAAATGTGTTGAGTGTAATAGTCCGACAACTATTCCGCTTTCTTATAATGGTGGAAAATGCAAAGAAATTTGTGGTGATCGTAAAATTGGTGGAAAGGACAATAAATATTGTATTTTGGACGAATGTCCGGAAGAAACCATTCGGATGAAAAGTGGTGCTTGTACATCATGTACATCAACTTCCAATATTGCGGTTGCCGATTTGGCCGAAGATTGTGAAACAGCCTGTCCGAATCGCATTTATTATAAGGGTTGTTATGAAGACCGATGTAATTTGCCGTGTGGTGTTGACGGAACATCAACGGAGGGAAAACCTTTAACAGATTGTTGGGGAACGTGTTATCCTTGTGACAAAACTGGGGCTCTTACAATAACAACACGGATAGCTGATACAAAAGGACGTTGTGAAACAGTATGTCCGAACAGGGATTTAAAAAGTAGTAACCAATGTACATTCCGAGAATGTCCGGCAGGTTTTTTTGCAGATACATCCGATAAGTGTTATCCGTGTGATTCGGCCTTGGATGTGGAAAGTGATACAGACAGATGTACTTGTTTAAATAGAACATTGAAAGATGGTAAATGTATTTTGCTTTATTAGTTAAAAATTTTTAATTATCTTGTGAATAATTTAGAAAAAAATTTTATATATATGTTCGCATTATTTATTTTTATTTTGATATTTCTTAATTTTGCAGAGGGGGTAGACCCTCTGCGATTAAGCAAAACTTTTTGTAAAGTTACCTGTATATTTCATTTTGAGCGGTTTGCCCGCTTGAATTGTTTTGATTAAATTTTGGATTTGTCCTGCTGTGTATTGTTTGTGGCAAAAATCCATTCTGAACCAGGTTGCTGGTATGTTTTGTGCCAAATCACCAATGTAATACGGTACATTTTTGACGACGGTTGTTAAACAATTTTTAGATATAGCTTCAAATTGTTCTTTTCCGTTAGAAAGGATAAAATGTTCTTCTTTCTGAGTACAGTCAGTACAAGAGTTTTCTCGAATGCAATTAGCTGATAAAAACAAAGGAACATCTTGATAAACAATCAATGTTGTATTGTTGTAGGATTGTGCCAATTTTTGAATATTGTCCTTTGTATCTTCTACACTAAATGTAATGCCGTTTGCTCCCATTTCCGTTATATGTGTAATCGCTTGTGTATTTAATAACTGAATTGTATCATCTATAA